>JAUUZM010000146.1 GCA_030589965.1 Bacteroides sp. | reverse complement strand
AAGGGAGGAATCTTTAATGTAACCAAAGGATTGCAACAGGAATTCGGCATCGAACGTGTATTCAATGCTCCCATTGAAGAAGATTTCATTATGGGAACGGCAAATGGACTGAGCCGTTATAATGATAAGATAAGAATTGTTGCTGAAGGTGCGGAATTTGCGGACTATTTCTGGCCTGCTATGGAGGCATTTGTAGAAACAACACATGATTACTGGCGAACAAAGGGTCAATTCTCTCCGAATGTGACCATACGTCTGGCATCAGGTGGTTATATTGGAGGGGGACTCTATCATTCCCAGACCATTGAAGGTAGCATTACCACCTTTCCTGGTGTTCGTATAGTATATCCTTCTTTTGCTGATGATGCAGCCGGATTGCTAAGAACCTGCATGAGGAGCAGGGGACTGAATTTCTTTATGGAACCTAAAGCATTGTATAATGCTACGAAAGCTGCCACACCTATCCCGGATGATTTTGAGGTACCCTTCGGAAAAGCCAGGATTCGCAGACCGGGAGATGACCTGACAGTAATCACCTATGGTAACACCACTCATATGTGCCTTGAAGCAGCAGTTAAAATAGCTGATGAGGATGGTGCTAACCTGGAGGTGATAGATCTCCGTTCACTTGTGCCACTTGATATGGATGCCATCATTGCGTCCGTAAAAAAGACCGGGAAGGCCCTGGTCGTGCATGAGGATAAGGTTTTCGCCGGTTTTGGTGGTGAAATTGCAGCCCAGATAACGGATGAAGCCTTTGAATATCTTGATGGTCCCGTTAAAAGAGTTGGCTCAGAATTTACCCCGGTTGGTTTTAACCGTATCCTGGAAGGAGCTGTTCTTCCTAATACTGATAAGATACTTGCAGCAGCCAGAGATCTGCTGGAATACTAATTATTAAAAACACTTTCCTGTGAAAAAGATAGGCATATTATACAGTTTTAATACCCATAAAACCTCCAAGGTAGCCAAAAGAATTGCTGATGCATTCGAAGGTTCGGCAAAGACGGAGTTGATCAATATCGAAGAAATTACAATTGAGAAATTTACTCAGTTTGATTATCTTATCTGTGGAACCGCTACCTGGTTTGATGGAGAGCTGCCCAATCACTGGGATGAATTCGTGCCTGACATTGAAGACATGGACCTGAATGGCAAAACCATTGCTTTATTTGGATTAGGTGACCAAAAAGGGTATCCGGAAAATTTTCTTGATGGAATGGGTATCCTGGCTGAATTATTTGAAGAGCAGGGTGCCAAACTGGTTGGTTTTACATCCAATGAAGGGTATATCTACGATTCCTCTACTGCGGAGCGGGGAGATGAATTCTGCGGACTTGGGATTGATTATGAAACTCAGGGAAGTAAAAACAAGGAGAGAGTTAATGCATGGGTTGAAAAGCTCAATCTTGAATTCAGTTAGATTTTACTGAATTTTTAACATTCCTCTGTCACTCAGGTGACAATAGACGCAGAGGGCGCATGGTAATTTTACCAGCATGAAGCCTTCATCCCTCATACTATCTATTTTTGTATTATTTAATATTTCATCCCTCGATGGACAAACCTGCTGTTCTGGTGGGGTGCCGTTGACAGGAAACCTGGGGATGCCTTCATCATCCAAGGGAACCTGGCAAATATCCCCTTCCTATGACCTGAACTACCTGAATACCTTGAAAATTGGTAATCAGATTGTTGATGATGCTTCAAGACAGCGGCTTACCCAGTCCATCCTTCTTGAAACAGGGTATTCTATCACGGATCATTTGCATCTAAGTACCATGTTCACCTATGTTTTTCAGTCCAGGATCATCGAAGGCGAGTCAGGAACAAACACAGATTTCCTTCACGGACTCGGAGATGCAATTCTTTTATTCACTTACCGTGCAGGTGGTGGGATAGGGCAAAAATGGGAAATGTTGTTGGGGGCTGGTCCCAAAATTCCCCTTGGACGTTCGGATATGAAAAGCAAGGATGGGATTACCTATAATGCTGACCTGCAGCCCGGCAGTGGTGCATGGGATGGGATCTTCTGGGGATTGGTAAGCAGGTCCGGTATTCTGAGGCCCAGCTCTAATCTTTCATTGCGCCTCATCTACCGATATACCGGGATAAATAAGGACTACCTTGGATTTACAGATTATGGCTTCGGAAATGAGTTTCAGGTAATTGCGGGACTCTCAGAACAAATACTGATAGGGACCAAAATATTTAATCCCTCCGTCTTGGTTCGATTCAGATCTGCAGGAGTGGATTCTCAGGGAGGCAGGGAGCTTCCCAATACCGGTGGCAGGTGGGTCTATATTGTACCTGGACTTGTCTACCAGGCTACACCGGATATTCATGCCAGACTCGCGGTAGAGATGCCTCTCTACAGTTATCTACAGGGAGTACAGCTTACAACAAACTTTCGGATAACGGCCGGACTCTATTTTAAGATTGGCGGAACAAAAAAATCAGGAATTATTTTATAAAAAAAATGTCATGAAAAGAAAAATCAAAATTCAAACATTTTTGCTAGCTGCAATCATTTTTGTTGCAGGATGCGAAACCCCCGAAAATACAACAGGTAAAACCACAGGAAATACCACTGGAAATACCACCGGCTCAGGAAATAGTGGGAGTAATGATGGCTGGCTTATACCCCTTGATGAAGTTTTTGACGGGGGACCAGGAAAGGATGGGATTCCAGCCCTGAACGATCCGGAAAAAATAGATGTGAATCATTCAGATAATGATTACCTGAAAAATGGAGATCTGGTCTTGGGCATTAAATCCGGGGATGAGATTACTGCATATCCACATCCAATACTGGATTGGCATGAGATTATAAATGACAAGGCCGGTGATTTGAAAGTCGCAGTCACATACTGTCCGCTGACCGGTACAGGTGTAGGCTGGAGCCGCATGATAAATAACAGTCTATCCACTTACGGTGTAAGTGGCTTGCTATATAATACAAATCTTATCCCCTACGATAGGCTGACAGGATCTAACTGGTCTCAAATTGGACTCCAATGTGTCAATGGTGAACTTATAGGAAACATCCCCGAGATAATCCAACTGATAGAAATGCCATGGGAGCTATGGAAACAGCTATACCCAGATTCCAAGGTAATTTCTTCTTCGACGGGACATTCCAGGAATTATGGATACTATCCTTATGGAGGATACAGGACGGAACAGGGACTAATTTTTCCCATAAGCCGTAACGATAACCGTTTACCCCAAAAGGAAAGAGTTCTGGGAATAATAATAAACGAGAAGGTAAGAGTTTACAGGTTTGAATCATTTTCAAATACTTTGGAGACATTGAATGTTCAGTTTGAAGGGGAAAATCTTGCCATTATTGGTAGAAAAAATCAATATATGATCGCGTTTAAAACCAAAATGGAAGATGGCACTAGCTTAATAATCAGTCCATCAGGTAAGGAAGGAATATTCATAGACCAGGAAGGTAATGAGTGGAATCTCTTTGGAGAAGCAGTCTCCGGTCAAAGACAGGCTCAGCATTTACCATCGGTAAATAGTTTCATGGGATACTGGTTCTCTTTTGCAGCCTTTTACCCTGAGGTTTCAATTCATCCGTAGACATGCCTCTTTTTTGATATGTTGTATGGCATTTTTCATATTTTATTAGTTCTTTTGTATGATTATTTACCGCCCTAAATGCAGGACACATGGAGAAGGATAAAGTATATGTTTTTGATACCACCCTCAGAGATGGGGAACAGGTACCTGGTTGCCAGTTGAATACTATTGAAAAAATTGAAGTTGCAAAGGAACTTGAGAGTCTTGGAGTAGATGTTATTGAAGCTGGTTTTCCTATTTCCAGTCCAGGGGACTTCAACTCAGTTGTTGAGATCTCAAAGGCTGTAAAGGATCCTATTGTATGTGGACTAACCAGAGCTGTTGAAAAAGATATTGAAGTTGCAGCAGATGCACTGAAATTTGCTCAGAGGCCAAGAATACATACCGGGATTGGAACTTCCTATTATCACATTCATTACAAGCTTAATTCAACCCAGGATAAAATCGTTGAGAGGGCTATAGCGGCTGTTAAATACGCAAAGAAATTTGTAGAGGATGTAGAGTTTTATGCTGAAGATGCCGGGCGGACTGAAAACAAGTACCTTGCAAGGGTAGTCCAGGCTGTCATCGCAGCCGGGGCCACAGTAGTCAATATACCTGATACTACAGGTTACACTCTTCCGGAGGAATTTGGAGCCAAGATCAAATATCTTAAAGAACACGTCGATAATGTTGATCAAGCTATCCTGTCCACACATTGTCATAATGACCTTGGAATGGCAACAGCAAATACAATTTCCGGAGTGATCAATGGTGCCAGGCAGGTTGAGGTTACCATGAACGGAATTGGTGAAAGAGCAGGTAATACTTCTCTCGAAGAAGTTGTCATGATATTGAAAAGCCGTAAACATCTGAAGGTATACACTGATATTAACGCAAAGAAAATATTTAAAACCTCCAGAATGGTTTCTACTCTGATGAGAATGCCTGTTCAACCGAATAAGGCCATTGTTGGGAGGAACGCTTTTGCCCATTCATCAGGTATTCATCAGGACGGAGTATTAAAAAAGAGAGAAAACTATGAGATTATTGATCCCAAGGCTGTAGGAATTAATGAATCCTCCATTGTGCTTACTGCCAGGAGCGGCAGGGCAGCCCTTAGGCACCGGGTGGAAAAATTGGGTTATAAACTTGACAAAGCTAAAATTGATCATCTGTATGAAGAGTTCCTTGAAGTAGCAGATAAGAAGAAAGAGGTCAATGATGAGGATCTGAAGATATTGGTTGGAAAAGAGAAACGTGGACCGCGTAGCATTGAGTTAAGTGCACTCCAGGTTACCTGCGGAACCAACGCCATTCCAACAGCTACGGTGGAACTTGAAATGCAGGGACAGAAAATTATTGAGTCTGCAGTAGGCAATGGTCCCATTGATGCATCATTCACAGCAGTGAAACGTATCGTGAATAAGAAAGTTCGACTTGAAGAGTTTCTAATTCAGGCGATTACCAGGGGGAGTGATGACCTTGGAAAGGTACATATCCAGATCCAGCATAAGGGAAGCACTTACTATGGCTTTTCTGCCAATACGGATATTGTCACAGCATCTGTAGAGGCATTTATTGATGCTCTGGCACAGGTTGTCTAGACCTGAATGAGTTAAATTATTACTAATTCCTTCATTTCCGATCTTTAATTCCTTTTATCGAGTATTTTTGTAATTCCTATTATTTTAATTAGCATATGGCACAGACATTATTTGATAAGATTTGGGACAAACATGTGGTTGACAGCATACCTGATGGCCCGGATGTATTGTATATAGACCGACACTTCATTCATGAGGTCACAAGTCCACAAGCTTTCACCGGCATTGAGCGCAGAGGTATTGCTGTATTCAGGCCTGATAGTGTGTTTGCCACACCTGACCACAATGTACCTACAATTGACCAGCATCTGACCATTGGGGATAAGCTCTCCAGGCTACAGGTTGATAGGCTGTCAGAAAACTGCAAAAATCATAATATTCAACATTTTCACCTCCAGCATGAGAACCATGGGATCGTCCATATTATTGGTCCTGAACTCGGAATAACCCAACCCGGACAGACAATTGTATGCGGGGACAGCCATACCGCAACTCATGGGGCATTTGGATGCATTGCTTTTGGAATTGGCACAAGTGAGGTAGAAATGGTATTAGCCAGCCAATGCCTTATGCAGTACAAGCCTAAGAAAATGAGGATAACTGTAGAAGGTGATTTGAATAAGGGTGTTACCTCCAAGGATGTAATCCTTTATATCATATCAAAGTTGGGTGCAGGTGGAGGTACTGGCTATTTCGTTGAGTACGCAGGTTCCACTTTCAGGAATATGTCTATGGAAGCACGGATGACGGTTTGCAATATGAGTATAGAAATGGGTGCAAGAGGGGGACTGATAGCACCAGATGATAAGACACTTGAGTATGTAAAAGGAAAGAAATATTCCCCGCATGGAGAGGAATTGGATCAAAAGATTGAGGGCTGGAAGGAACTCTATACCGATGATGATGCGGTATTCGATCTGGAACTTAATTATGAAGCTTCTTCCATTCCTCCCATGGTAACTTATGGAACAAACCCAGGTATGGGTATTCCTGTAGATCATCCAATACCCACAAATGCAGGTGAGGAGAAGTCCCTCGAATATATGGGCCTCAAACAGGGAGAAAAACTTCTTGAAATGCCTGTCAATTATGTCTTTATCGGCAGCTGCACAAATGCAAGGATTGAGGATTTCAGGGCAGTGGCTAATCTCGTGAAGGGTCATCAAAAGGCATCCAATATTACAGCGTATATAGTTCCAGGTTCAAAACTCGTAGAAAAACAGATCGATGATGAAGGATTGCGGGAAGTACTGGGGGATGCCGGATTTGAGATCAGGCAGCCTGGATGCTCAGCATGTCTTGCAATGAATGATGATAAGGTACCGCAGGGAGAATACTGTGTGTCAACGTCCAACAGGAACTTTGAAGGCAGGCAGGGTCCAAAATCAAGAACCATTCTTGCCAGTCCACTGACAGCGGCAGCCACTGCCATCAACGGTAAAATTACAGATGTAAGAACATTCGAATAAGATATCATGGAAAAATTCACCAGTATAGTCTCAAGGGCCGTACCACTTAGGGAAGAAAATGTTGATACTGACCAGATTATACCTGCCAGGTTTTTAAAAGCCACGGACAGGGAAGGATTCGGAGATAATCTATTCCGTGACTGGAGGTATAATGATCAGAATGAGCCCAAAGCTGGCTTTGTTTTAAATAACCAGGATTACAGCGGAACCATTTTTCTGGCCGGTAAAAATTTCGGATCCGGTTCCAGCCGCGAACATGCGGCATGGGCATTGTATGATTACGGTTTCAAGGTTGTCGTATCTAGTTTTTTCGCAGATATATTTAAAAATAATGCATTGAATAACGGACTACTTCCAGTTCAGGTTTCTGATGATTTTCTTGCATCCCTGCAGGAAAAGGTTGAATCAGATCCTTCTGAAAAGATCGTAGTTGACCTTGAAACGCAGGTCATCAGACTTGAAAGTACAGGAGAGGAAGAATCATTTGAAATCAATCCATATAAGAAGAAGTGTCTTCAGAATGGGTATGACGATATCGATTACCTGGTTAGCATTCTGGACAAAGTGGAAGAATTTGAAAAAAAGTAAGTCAGCCAGGAATTACAGATTTAACAATTAAGTTGAATACAGAAAGGAATAAAATGAAACTGGAGATAATGGATACCACCCTCAGAGATGGGGAACAAACATCAGGTGTATCCTTTAACGCATTGGAGAAGCTTAACATCGCCAAAATACTTCTGGAGGAGGTAAAGCTTGACAGGCTGGAGGTAGCTTCAGCCAGAGTATCTGAAGGGGAATATGAGGCCGTCGAGAAGATCATTGAATGGGCTTCCCAAAACGGATATATTGATAAAATTGAGATACTTGGTTTCATTGATAAGAATGCTTCGCTGGACTGGATCAATAAAGCAGGTGCCAAGGTTGTAAACCTCCTTGCTAAAGGATCTCTGAAGCATGTGAATCTTCAGCTAAAGAAAACACCTGAGGAACACCTTGCCGACTTGGTTGCCGCAGTT
>JAUUZM010000170.1 GCA_030589965.1 Bacteroides sp. | reverse complement strand
TTTGAGGAAGACGAAGATGTTCAGAACGTATGGCACAATCTTGAACTCACAGACAGCCTGGTAGAGGCGATGGGTTAAATGATTGGGAGTTCCAGGCTGAATATTGTGCCATTTTCTTCAGATGAGGAGAATGAGACTTTCCCCTTAAGGTATTTCTCTCCCAGTAATTTCATACTATAGGTTCCCAGTCCCCTGCCCTTCCCCTTAGTTGAATAGGATCGCTGGAAGATTTGTTTCCTGACCTGATCGGGCATACATCCTGGGTTATGTACCCAGATACTTACTGAACCTGAGTTTACATTGCAATTTAGGGTAACTCTTTCTTCGGCATTAACGGCCTCGAGGGCATTCTTTATCATATTGCCGAGAATTCTCTTTAACAGAACAGGGTCGGTATTGATGGTGATTTCAGAGTCCTTGTTAACAAATAGAATTTCTTTTTTCATGGCTATATCATGCCGCCTGTATTCCTGAATGATATGCTCAAGGGTTTCATTCAGATAAAATTCCAGGTTCTCAACCGCAAGATCTCCGTTTTCAGCTGCCAGAAGGGATTTCTGATTGAGTATTTCTTCGGTAAGATCCTGGCTCACAATTGACAGGAGATCAATGAAATTCTTAATTTTCTTGGGATCATCCAGCTGTTTAAGGAGATCCACGACTCCTTGCAGGGCCCCTGCGGTATTTATTACATCATGAAAGAAAATACGTTCAAGGGCTTCTCTTCGTTTTTCATTGCTAATATCACGGGCGGCAAAAATGACAAACTTATCATTCGCCCATTCGAAAGGCGTAGCAGTAACCTCAAGGTCCATACTGTCTTCCTGTCCATTTTCATCAAGCACCCGGATCCTGCATTCATCTGTGGCTGTTTTACCTGTGTCCTGGCATCTCAGTATTGCGTTAGCCGAACCACAGACCTGACAAAATTCTGAAGTACCGCAGCCTGCCTGCATTTTCGAGGAGTAGATGCATTTCAGGGCTTCTCCCGTACGTTGACCGATGACATCCTCTATTTTGAGGTTCATTTTTTTCAGCAAGGCATTATTACTGAAAACAATCTGCCGGTTACTGTCCAGTATGGTTGCTACGTAGGGAAGGGCTGCGATAAGCTCACTTATATAATTTACCGACCTTAATTCAGTGTAGTTTTTGAGAGTTTTGTCAAGTGTAGATCGTTGATAAGGGGCAAAATGTGTTCTCATTAGTTTTTATCTCTTCGTTTGAGTCCCCTGAGCAGTAAAAAGCTACCCAGAAGAATAAGGGCGATTATGAATAGCAGCCTTCCGGCAGTAAACAGGATATTGTCTATACTGATCCATCCAAAACTGGCATAAATCATTCCTCCGAATATAGCCAGCCATCCGATAAATCTGGGCAGATGTCCGGTACTTGCAATCAGTAACCCGAGTATCATTGAACTAAGGCCGGCAAGGGTATAGGCTGCCAGTTGCAGATTGGTTTTATTGACCATGATCTTATAGGCCAGGCTTGCCATGATATCGGTCTCATCTCCTGCAGATTTCAGGTAATCACTAACCAGAAAGATCAGGTTATGCCCGTTCACTGCGGATAACATATATATTATACCTGTGGTGCTTACCAGGAAGGCGGCCAGGTAGGAGCTTGATCTTCCAAAAGGAAGAAAGCTCATCAGGATCAATGGGCCAAATACTATAATCAGGATTGAATTCACGAACCAGATCCAGGTGTTCAGTCGAAGTCGCTCAAGATTCTCACCCAGATAGGATAAATCCTCATGAATGTTTATGTACTCCGGGAAAATATCAAGTGCAGTGAAAATAGCCGCTACTACCAGGAATGAAATTAGCAATGCTATAACACCTGAAAGTCTTTCAACTCCTCTTTTTTTATCGGGCAGACCAGCTATCATTTTTCTTCTCTGATAAATACCCTTGAATTGGGTGTGAAAGAATAATCGGATGATTCAAGTATATCTGGTGCCGCAAGAGTTTTACTCCCTTCTTTTGAAGTGGCCTTACCGGTCACCAGGATTCCAATTTTTCCTTTGAGATCAATATTCCCCTTATCATCCGGGTACATTAAATCACCAGCAGCAAGCCATTGTCTGAATTCTTTTTGCTGCCAGTCGTCGTAGGGTTTTTTCTGGCTGAGAAGGTTCATTGCGAATCGCATACTGGCGAATTTCCAGAGACGATTTTCCAGGTCCCTGGAATCCTTCATGATCGATTTCATTTTGGAAGTGCTCATCCAGAGTACGGTAACCGGTGATTCTGCTGATACTGTTGCGGTGCGTGCCAAGCCTGTCAGAACAGCCATCTCCCCAATAATCGATCCTGGTCCCAATATATCAATAACCACCTTTTTGACAGAGATTTTGACCTGTCCCCTGACCACAACAAACAGACCGTCACCAGGGCCGTTTTCCTTAACCAGAGTTGCATCCACTGCATAAACCCGGTTCTGGAAATCATTTACAACACGATTAAAAGTTTTTTCTTCGAGTCCGGTGAGCCAGGAGATATCCCTGAGAAGTTCAATGGGTTTGGGAAGTTCCAGAGAAGGTGGTCTATCCATTAGCATTTTCATCCTTTCTTCAATTCCGGAAATAATTTTTCCAGCCTCACCAGAATCAATCCGGCCTTTATTAAGCAAGCGTTCAACCATACGCTTTTCGTAATTCAGGACAGACCGGATGGCCTGTCTTGTGGCAATGGCATTGTAAATTTCCGGGTATGAGTTTCTTAGGTTTCTAAGGAAGGTAAGTCCATGGATTTTATTTTCATTAATCTCCGCTTCAATTACTGACAGGTTTTCTTCATCAATAGATTCTCCTTCATCGTCCTTGGCAATCATCATATTCTCAATAAGTTTCAGGCTTTCATCCTGAGCCTGTACGAATCCCCGGGCAGAATCATAACTGGTGGCCAGTCGCTCAAAGAAAAAGCGCTGTGATAGTTTGCCCAGGAGGCGCATGGATTGCAGTTTGCCCAGGATCTTTGGGGTTTTCCATTCCTGTTCAAGATCCTTCCTTTCTGAGAGTGATACCAGTCCCCCTTCATCCATAATTTCCCGGATGGCATCTGTGAGTCTTCGCACTGCAGTAGAACCCAGCATACCTTCACGGAATTGATTCCAGTAACTACTTTTTTCCCTTTCAAGGATTCTTGTTCTGGTCTCTGCTATCCTGGAATCGAGATGCAGATCTTCCTCATTGTCAATTTTAGGTTTTTCAGGAAGGAAGCCTTGAACGACATCCCAGTTTGCCCGGTTAAGATAGCGGTCTTTCTTGAATTTATCGATAGAATTTTCGGTACTCTGCCGGAGATAATTTTTTGCCGTAATCATCGCCAGAGCCTTGGCTGGGGCCACCTTGGTAAGTCCCAATCCATTCACTAAATACTTCATGGTAGTGGCATTGATAAGGGAAAACAGTGTTACCAGTCCGGCTGTTAAGAAAAGGAAATCATCACGGATCTCCTGGTCAATACTGGTTTCCCCTGCTACCATAAGGGCAAGGGCCAGTCCAATGGCCCCACGTAATGCTCCGTACCAGACTACAATGGCATCTTTCTTCGGCAATCCATATCCGGCCCTTTTCATTAGGGGATATAGTAAGGCGATCACGATGGCACGGACAATGTGGACCCCAAAATAGATAATGAAAAGTACCAGGACATCATGTGCTGTAAATTGAGTGTCGACGGCAATAACTACACCAACAATAATGAAGATCAGGGTATTGGCAATAAATGCAGCAAGTTCCCAGAATTCATGCAGGAAGTGTTCTACTTCCGGACTGATACGTGTTTTACCGACCCCCCCGATTACGAGTCCAAGGGCAACAAGACCGAGAACACCTGAGACATGTAAAAAGTATTCAGCAACGAAGAATGTAAGGTAGGCAGCTGCAATAATTACTGTGATCTCGATAAGCATATCATTGAAAACCTTCTTGACCCAGCGGATGCACAGCCATCCGAAAAATACACCTACCAGAGTACCTCCAAGGGCTACCCTTAAAAACTCAATAATGGGTGATGTATCTGACCCTGTTCCTGTAATGGTCCCGAGAAGCACCATGAAAATTACGATGGCAGTTCCATCATTTAAAAGGGATTCCCCTTCAATCAGGGTTCCCAGTTTTTTACTGGCACCTAAGTCTTTAAGCAGGGCAACAACGGCTACAGGGTCTGTCGCACTCACCACGGCGCCGAAAAGCAAAGCCATGGGCCATCCCCAGCCTGCAAAACCCAGTCCGGCTCCCTTTAATCCAAGAACTATTGCAGCTGTAAGGACAAGGGCAATAATAATTCCAGGCACCGCCAGCAAAAATGCATTGGTCACGGATTTCTTGAAAGTATGCACATCCATGGCGAAAGCTGCCTCAAAAATAAGTGTAGGAAGGAAAACATAAAGAATGAGATGTGGGTCAATATTTCCTGCCCAGTCGAGTGACTGCGCCAGAAATCCCATATTCAGGTTCAGGCCTCCTAAATGCCAGGTTCCAAACCAGCCAAGCCGGTGGGCAGCTCCCAGTCCAAGTCCAATGATCAACAGGGATACCGTGAAGGGAAGTGGACTTTTCCTTAACCAGTGACGGGTTCCGGCTCCAATAATTAAAGCAATTATGATAAACAAAAGGGGGAACATATTACTGCTATGTCCTCCTTCAGCATGGGCATCATCGGAATGGGCATCATCGGAATGGGCATCATCGGAATGGGCATCGTTGGAATGGGCATCGTTGGAATGGGCATCATCAGCATGGGCATCATCTGAATGGCCTGTTTTATCTTCCCCGGCTTCATCCTGTACAGAACTTTGCTCCTCAATGCTAAGAGGAGAGTCTGTATCAACGTGTTGGAGTGAATAAGTCCTGGAAATGAACAAAATGGGGATAATGGACAGAAGTAAAAGCAGTAGAATTGCTTTAGTGGTTTTATTCATATATGGGAGTGTTTTCGTATGTTAAATAACCCTACAATTTACAAAATATTCATTTTGGAACGTTATATGTACATAATTGCATAAATATTTCAAGCCTGATTTTTTTTCTTATTTTTGTTGTGAAAGTTTAGTCCATGTATAGAGTAACAATCATAATGCTGATATTCAGCTCTTTATCGATGTTTGTTTCTGCCCAGGAGCTTGAAACAAGGGAGACTAAGTCTGAGATATTCGAGCATCTTTTTTCAAAGAAGGGTCAGGGTGCAAATGTTCGGGTAGTCCAGGAAGAAAAACTGGATGAAATGTTACTGATGTATATGGAGCAGAACAGGGAACTAAAAGGAATTCCTTGCTACTGGATCAGGATTTATTCGGGTTCAGCTCATAACGCCCGTGAAAAAGCATATGAAACCAAAGGTAAGTTCCTGAGTAAATATGACGGAATTCGCAACATAGTAAAATATGATGACCCCAATTTTAAAGTCTATATCGGTGGGTACAGGAGCAAATCAGAAACCCTCAAGCTACTGAATATATTGAAGAAGGATTTCCGCACGGCATTTATTGTCTATGACATAATTGATTTTCCGGAGAAGTGATGGAGGATATACAACACCTTATGAATGAGTGAGCTGATAAAACATGAATGCGGGATCGCATTGATCCGTCTGCTGCAACCCCTTGAATATTACCAATACAAATACGGAACCTGGAAATACGGGCTGAACAAGCTTTACCTGCTCATGGAGAAGCAGCATAACAGGGGACAGGATGGAGCCGGTGTAGCATGCATTAATTTTGACACACCTCCCGGGCATAAATTTATCTCGCGTCATCGTTCTGCTGAGAATGCAGCGATAATGGATGTTTTTAAAAAAATATCCTCTGAATTCAAAAAACCTGAGAGAAAACATCCCGAGCGTTTTAAAGATGCCAAATGGGCCATGGAAAACCTGCCTTTTGCCGGAGAGCTTTATCTTGGTCATTTGAGGTATGGGACTTTTGGTAAGAATAAAATCGATAATGTTCACCCGGTTATGCGTCAGAATAACTGGAAGTCCAGGAACCTTGTGCTTGCCGGGAATTTCAACCTGACCAATGTAGAGGAGCAGTTTAATATCCTGGTTGAACTGGGACAGCATCCCAAGGACTTTTCAGATACAGTTACCATGCTTGAAAAGATCGGCCATTTTCTTGATATTGAGAACCAGTTGTTGTTTGAAAAGTTCAAGGAAGAAGGGTATTCAAATAAGGAGATTTCCAATCTTATCGGTGAGCATCTGGACCTGGTAAGGATCCTTGGGGAAGCCAGCAAACGCTGGGATGGGGGATATGTTATTTCTGGACTGATAGGGCATGGGGATTCCTTTGCCTTAAGGGATCCATGGGGGATACGCCCCGGGTATTTTTACAGGGATGATGAAATTGTTGTAGTCGCTTCGGAACGTCCTGTAATCCAGACGGTAATGAATGTTCCCTCGGAATCAGTTCATGAAATAGAACCAGGTCATGCGGTAATCATTAAAAAGAATGGCCGTGTTTCCATGGAACAAATAATGGAGCCTGGTGAAAAGCGGTCCTGTTCATTTGAGAGGATATACTTTTCCCGCGGAAGCGATAAAGACATTTATCAGGAACGTAAAAAACTTGGAAAACTGCTTACTCCTGCCATTCTCCAGGCAATAGACCAGGATGTTGACAGCACTGTTTTTTCATTTATCCCCAATACTGCTGAAACGGCTTTTTATGGGATGGTAGATGGCATTGAAAAGCATATGGCTATTGAAAAACGAAAAATTCTCGTGAAGGAAGCCTGCAATATGACACCGGCCCAGATTGAAAAACTGATCTCACGCAAACCGAGGGTTGAAAAGATTGCCATTAAGGATGTAAAACTGAGAACTTTTATCGCTCAGGATGCCGGGCGGGAAGATCTGGTCGGGCATGTGTATGATATTACCTATGGGACCCTGAGGCAGGATCGGGATAACCTGGTTATTATTGATGATAGCATTGTCAGGGGAACAACCCTGAAGCAAAGTATCCTTAAAATTCTTGACCGCTTGGGTCCCAAACGAATCGTTATCGTAAGTTCCTCCCCTCAACTCCGTTACCCGGATTGTTATGGAATCGATATGGCCAAACTGGGAGATCTTGTGGCATTCCAGGCTGCTATTGCTTTATTAAAAGAAAACGGCATGGATTCAGTCATCAACGATGTTTATAATAACGCTGTGGAGGAAGAAAAGAATGAAAGTGATAAGGTCATTAATCATGTTAAAAAGATTTATGAGCCTTTTACC
>JAUUZM010000113.1 GCA_030589965.1 Bacteroides sp. | reverse complement strand
GATACGCTCTGACAGCTGATCATTTTTCACTTGCCAATATTGGCATGGACAGCATGGAAGTGGTAAAGGACAATCTTGAAATCGCCAGGAACTTTAAGCCTCTTAATGAGACTGAGATGAAAGATATGCAGGCTGCCTTAACCCCGTTTTATCAACATAAAAATTTACCCTGGATGCAGCCAAATTATGTGGACGGGATAAATGGTGATTTATTTTTGGCCTGACAGAAGATTGGAAGCAGGTTTAAAAATCTCAGCAAATATATCATTCCGGCTGCTTCTGAAATAGGTTTCTGGATTGATGCTGCTGTTAAGTATTACATCACCGCCTGGCTGAGAAAAGGCTCGTATTACTATCTGCGGCATGTTATCACCTTCAATGTTTAACTGGTAATCCGGGGCAACAGAAGGTTGGAATCCATCCTCAAAAGAAGAACTTCGCTTACGTGAAATTTCATTCAGGTATTGGACCATTGAGGCCGAATCGGCGGGAAGTCCTGCTACCTGCCATCCAGCCTGGGATCTTTGGGCAATAAAGCCACTGTCAGCAGGGTAATCAAACACCAATCTGGAGATTTGGGACTGGTTGAGATTGGAGATGGTCTGATCCCTCCATGTATTAAAGCCCTGGTTAAAGCTAAGTCCTAAAAACCCCTCAACAGCATATACTTCTGCTTCGGAATATTTTCGCACATAGCTGACTCCTGAAAACTGGTTTTGCTGATTTCCCTGGAAACCCTGGATTCCCCCTGGGGGAGGCTGGTAATCGAAGCGGCCAATGACCAGGTCAAGTGTTTTTTTCTTCCCTTCATGTATAACAAGCCGTGTGCTTAGAGAATCTGAAACCTGAAATTCTCCCCATTTGTCCTCAGAACGAGCCACCAATCGCTCGGTTTTAAGGTTAATGAGTTCACTTAAGGAACGATTTAAAGAATTATGGTCCGCCGCGCCCCTGATATTATTACTGGACACGGTCCATTTTGTTCCGATCTTTTCAAATTCAATTTCTTCGCCGGTCTCTGATCTTGGATATAATTGTATGTGTGTAATACGACTGGTATCTATAATTACCAGTTCAGTATCCAGTGTTCTGACTAATTTATTTGAGGTAAGCAGTTTGGTTATAACCAGAATTCCTATTAGTCCGACGAAAACATACAGGAGAGTTTTATTATTGATTTTCCCACTCATTTTTCAAGTATTGTTTAATTGAGTCGTTTCTGTAATCCGTTTTTAGGTTTAAGAAAAATCTGCTTCCATGCGGATAATTCGCTGGTTTTTTCTGTACTGGAACCTGATGAAACCATAGATCAGGACGAGCAGAATTGGGAGAAGGAAGTTCAACCATTTAATGATGCTCCGGGTCCCGTCTTCCATCTGTTTTATAGGTCTTGAACTTACCCCTTTAGTCCGCAAAGCAATCAGGCCTGTGTCATCGCTGAGCCAGTCGATGCTGTTAACCATCAGGCTGACGTTATCCGGATTAATTTGCTGCTGGCCGGAGCCTATGGCAAAATCACCATCTGCAAGGACCACCATTTTACTGTGGATATTTCCGTTATCTGGGGTAATTCCCGAAAGCTTACCTTCCAGAACTGCACCCAGTACAAGGCTTTGCATGGGGAAGTCCGCTTCTGTCCATTGTTTAGTAAAATTAAAATACTGGGGTGCCGGCTGAGTCCCTGATTTTTCTGAGCTGAACAGAAGGGGGGTATAACTAATAGCAGAATCACCCATAAAATCCATTGTACTGGCAAACTGGAATATCACCTCTTCAAGTCCGGATGTTACAGCATGATCAGCAAATTTGTTAATTCTGGGAACATGGGGTATGGAAATGCTGGAAATCTGAATAGCATTGCCCACCTGTTGTTGCATGGTTGCCGACACACAATTTGCGTCTACAAGGAAATTTTCATTAATGATCAGTCCTTTTCCCTGAAGCCATGATTCAAGTCCGGTGTACAGTGCGGCTCCGTACCCATTCTGCAAATCTCCGCTTACCCGGTTCATAGCAATGAATATTCTTCCTCCGCGGGACAAAAAAGCATCAAGCTGCATGAAAACAAGATCCGGGATGGTATCACTTGGCCTCACGATAGCCAATGTGGTAATATAGGAAGGAACATAGGTGGAGTCAGTAATGGTGACATTTTCGATCCTGTATAGGATGCTCATTTCCTGGTTGACCTGCATCAGCTCATTTAGGCCGGCTTCTCCATGCCCCTGCAGTATGCCAATAACAGGTTTATCCAAAACGGATAGTTTTTTGATGGAAGTGGATAACGTGTATTCCATGGCTAGTCCGGGCTGGACTACAGGAATGATTTCCTGCCGCACACCCAGGCTCAGGACTGCCCCCATGTAAGCTCTTTGCTGAACCATCTGGTCCTTTTCCCTCACGTTTATCATGACGGGTTGGATACCACTTTGCATGGCTTCTCTTTCGATTTCTTCATTTTCATTTGGACTGATAAACTCATATACAATCATCTGTCCGGAAAGCCTCCCAAATTCAACCAGCATCTCGCGAAAATCATTTTTTGTCTTGATCAGCTGTGCGGGCAGGTCTTTGCTGAAATATGCTTTGACCGTAATGGGTTCATCCAGGTCACGTACAATTTCTTTGGTTGCCTTACTAAGGGTGTATTGATTTTGTTCGGTCAAATCGAGTCTGAAATAGAGTTGCTCAGATAGGATATTTACCACAAGTACTATGGCAACAACCAGAACAATGCTGATAGTATATTTACTGATATTCATTGCTTTCTGGATTTAACTGGTAAAATTTCTTTTAGCAAGGGATATTTCAGACAGGAAAATCCCAAGAACAATTATGGAGAGAAAATAAATAAGATCTCCGCTGTCAAGTACGCCTCTGGAGATGCTGTCGAAATGGGTGCGCATGCTTAAAAAATTAAACACCTGTCCGAATAGTCCGGTAAAACTGGAAGATAGCATATCGAAAATGAGATGAAAAAATAATCCTGCAAAAAGGGAGATCAGATATGCAACAATCTGGTTCCGTGTAATACTGCTTGCCCATATTCCAATGCTTATATAAGTTCCGCTCATTAGCAATAGTCCCAGGTACCCGCAGAGAACGGCTCCGATATCAAGATTCCCGATGCTTGCGATTGTAATTACGTATGGGATAGTAAACACGAGGGCTACCAGGATGAGCATAAGGGTTGATAAAAATTTACCCATGATAATCTGCCGGTCTGTAATTGCCCGGGTGAGCAATAGTTCGATGGTACCTGAGCGTATCTCCTCGGCAAGCAGTCTCATGGTAAGGGCCGGAATAAAGAAAAACAGGGTCCAGTAAGCTATTGAGAAAAAAGCTCCGAGGCTTGCCTGTCCAACCAGAAAAACATCCGAGCCGAAAAGCCAGGTAAAAAATCCACTTATCCCCAGGAAGAGAACAAGCAGAATATATGCGATCAATGAATCGAAGAATGATCGGAATTCTCGTTTAGTTAAAATCCAGATTGTATTCATTATGATTTGATTTTTCTTTTAATCATTTGGTGGTTAGTTCTCTGAAAATGTCTTCAAGCTTGGTTTCAAATGGGATTAGTTCTGTAAGGCTCCATTTATTATCCACACATAGCTTAAAAACAGCCTTTGCAGTTCCAGCTCCAGGTTGAGTTTGAATCTCGAATCGATTCTGCTTCCGCTCGGCAAAATCGGCCATGGAAACAGATGGCAGGGCCTGGAGAGCTTCGATAATTTTATTGGGATCTCCGTCCTCAATTCTGGCTTTCAGGATCTCCTGTCCGCTTGCCTGTTTTCTTAGGGTTTCGGCGGTTCCGTCTGCAACTATCTTGCCCTTATTAATGATGAGGATGCGGTCGCATGTTGCTTCCACCTCCGGAAGGATGTGAGTGCTCAGGATAACGGTCTTTTCACGCCCCAGTTCCCTGATCAGTTTTCGGATCTCAACGATCTGGTTCGGATCAAGTCCGGAGGTCGGTTCATCCAGGATTAATATCTCAGGATCATGAATAAGAGCCTGTGCCAGTCCAACGCGCTGCCTGAAACCTTTTGAGAGTTCGCCAATCTTTTTATGTTTTTCAGCGTTGAGGCCGGTGACACGGATCATTTCAACAACCCTGTACATAAGATCCCCCTTGGGTATTCTCTGGAGTCCACCAACAAATTCAAGGTAATCCATAACCGGCATATCCATGTACAATGGGTTATTTTCAGGCAAATAACCAATATGATTCTTTATCTCATCCGCGTTTTCAGACAAGGTCCTACCCCCAATGGATATGTCGCCCCCAGAAGGATTAATAAAATTTGTTATCATTCTCATGGTGGTAGTCTTACCGGCTCCGTTGGGACCAAGAAATCCAAGGATTTCACCGGTTTTAACTTCAAAGGAAACACCGTCAACCGCTCTTTGACCGCCAAACTTTTTGCTTAGGTTTTCAATTCTGATGTCCATTTAATACTTAGTAAAATGTTTTTTTAAAATCAAGCACGAATATGCAAAATAATTTTAAGAATTTGGAACCCCTGTTTCGATGGGATTTTCAGGATCATTACTCCATTCAAACCATCCCCCGTCAAAAACGGAAACGCGTGGCCAACCCATCAACCAGGCATTAAAGAATGCTTCGCTGCCCCGCCAACCGGTACCACAATAAAAAGCCAGATGCTTGTCCGCCGTCACCCCAACCTCTTTCCAGATCTCAGCAATCTCATTGTATTCTCGGGTGGTATGATCAAGATTCCGGTAGTTTTCCATATGGTATGCGTCACTGCCACAATTACCGAAAACAGCTCCGGGGATCCGCCCGGTTTTTTCAATGTAGTTGTACCCGCTGACCTCACCTATAAATTCAGTCCAGCTCCGTACACTGACAAGTTCTGCCTCCGATGATTTCAGCATTTGTTTTGCCTCAGGTATGTCCACTGCCAGGTTTGGATTTGAGGGAATGATTGTCCCGAAGAGTTCAGCCGGTGCAGGGATTGTTTCTTCAGATGTTATTCCATAGCCTGCATTTTCCCAGGATAGCAATCCCCCGTTCAACACCCTCACATCTTTTACGCCTGCATACATCATGATAAATGCGGATCGGATGGCTCCCAGGTGTCCGGCACTACTTCCGGGAAAGGGATCATCATTGTCAGGGAAAGAAAATCTTCCGTAAAGGATGACAGTTGTGTCCTGATCTATCCCTTTTTTCAGCAGGGCCTTTTCGATTTCTTCCGGTGAACGGCGGTTCCATGTTTCAGGAGATTCCAGTTCCAGTGTATCAAGTGATATAGCACCGGGGATATGACCATCTGCATAATCTCCCGGGTTCCGGTAGTGAGAGTGACAGATTACAAACTTGTTGCTGGTATATTCAGCTGCTGTTTTATCAGATATCAGGGAGTTCAGCCATTCCGGATAGACCAGCTGTTTATACCTGCTCAGATGCTCGAGGGGGAATTCAGAATTTTCGGACCACTCATTAATGAAACCATGAAACAAACCCTGGATGTTATACCCGGCTTTTTTGAAAACCTTTGCAAGCTCTTCCGTTTCAGATTCCTGGTAGCCGTATATAATCAGGTCATTATCTGTGGAGATATTTTTAGACCTGACAATTTCAATCCAGTCCATGTACTTCGCCCATGACGCCGGGAGACTCCTTGCCCCAGGTATATGTCCCCCGCGAGCTTCATTCTTTAAACACCATCCGTTATAGGCTTCTACCGGACGAACATCAATTAAGGTGATTTGCTTATTATCAATAGCCGATAAAACTTCTGATGCTGATAATCTATTCATATGTATTGGGTTTCTGTGATTCATTATTTTTTATTCTCAGGCCATAGTACTGATGATTGTATTCTCCCCCTTCAATTTCAGCCACGAGAGGCAGATCCCCCCATAACTCAAACCCAAATTTCTTTAGTAGAACAATACTGGCGGTATTAGGTTCAAGAAGGATTGCAATAAGGGTTTTAAATCCAAGGCCGGGTGCTTTCGAAAGTGCAAATTCCACGAGTCCGCTGCCAATTCCCCGGCGGTAATGCTGCTTATGAACGTAGTAGCTGATCTCTGCTGTCGATTGTAACGCCGCTCTGCCTTTACGGTAAGGGCTGAAGGAAAGCCATCCGATTACCTGATCCCCTTCCTGCCAAACAAAAACAGGATATGCATCAGGATTATGCTCCGCGAACCATTCACGCCTTTCGTCCATAGAAATTGGGACTGTATGTGCGGTTGAAAATTTCATGGCAACTGCCTGCTTGTAGATCTCATTGATCGCGGCCAGGTCGGATTCATTCATGGGCCGGATATTATTCATCTTTGCAGAATTTATAGATTACCTGGTATGCTGATTGAATGCCGAGCTCGCCTGCTTTGCTGAGATCCTTGCATCCGGCAGATGGGTTTTCCATGAAGATTTTCAGGAGCCCCATGTTATAGTGTGCTTCCCCGAGTTGAGGCTGTTGTTCAATACACCATGTATAATCCTCTATTGCCTTATCAAGCTCGTCAGTCAGGCTGAAAACAATAGCTCGGTTAAACCGGGAAAAGATGAATTCGGGATTCATCTCAAGTGATTGATTATAATCTTCAAGTGCATTCTTATGATATTTTTTCATGGTGCTGTTGTCCTCGATGGAATAGATATCCTGTATTTCAATGGAAGCAATGATGTCGGCAATCCCAAGATTAAAATTACCCCGGTTGAAAGCTGCCAGGTAGCTACCCGAAAGCACTGAATTGGAACTATCCAGCATCTCGATTGCGTTCCTGTATTTCATTTGCCATCCCAGCACAAGACTTTTCAGGATAATATCATTTTCATTGTAGGGAGATTCTGGAAGGAGCTGGTTAAGGATTTCAATGTATTCTGAGATATTTTCATCCGGCATTGAATTTTCATAGCTCTTAAGTTCAAGGGTGATCCTTGTGGTTTGGTCCAGCAGAGGCAAAAGAAGATCCTGAATACGGTGATAGGATTGCACATACTGGTCAGGTCTCAGGCATATATGAAAAGGGTTTATCATCCGGACTCCTTTATCTGAGTACTGTACTTTAGATTCGAGAACTCTGTCGACCGGTGTGAAATCCGCCTTAAAATCCGTTATGGTTTTGAGATAACTTATTTCGTTCAGATCGAATCCCGGGACCTTAATGTTCAGGAGGCTGTCGACTGTGTTCTTGTCATCGGTATAGCCCGTCATATCGTTTTGGGCCATTCTGGTGATCGACCTGTCACGGTAGGCATGTATTAAATTTGGATACAGATCGATGGCAGCGGAAAAATCCTCTTCAGCACCTGCGAAATCTTCCATCCTTGTTCTGATAATACCCCTGATATAGTATGCGTAAATATTTTTTGGACTCAGAATTACAACCTGGTCAAAATCGTCCAGAGCTTCCTTGTACTTTTCATTTTCGAGTTGAAGCAATCCCCTGTTATAATAGCCGAGGGCATTATTCCTGTTCAACTCAAGGGTCCGGTCGTAAGCTTCCAGGGCCTGATCATAGGCACCCAATCCCTGATGACACATGGCCTGGAAAAACCAGGCATGCACACTCATTGAGTCAGATTTGAGAACCACATCATATTCCTGGATGGCGTCTACATATTTTTCCTGAAGCTGGTATACCTTTCCCCTTGTCAGATGGAGGCCAGGATTATATGGGTTTATTGAGGAGGCTGTATCACAGTGAAGCATGGCAATATCATATTTCCCCTGCTGGGTATAAATTGTGGCCAGGTTCAGGTGCGCATTATCCAGTCCGGGGTCAAGTACAATAGCTTTTTGATAATCATTCAGAGCTCCTGTAGTATCTCCGTATTCAAGATGCAGCCATCCGCGTGTAATGAAATATTCGGGATGACGGTCATCGAGTTCGATGGCATTCTGAACGTCTCGCAATGCATCCAGGTACTGGGTTCTCTCAATTTTTAGTAAGGCCCTGTAATAAAGAGCTTCTGTCTTATAAGGTTTAATTTCAACACTTCGGGTAAAATCTGCCTCGGCACCTGAGTAGTCCGATAGCTGGTATTTCGCAAGGCCCCTGTAAAAAAGTGCCTCTGCATGTTCCGGGTTATACTTCAGAATGGTATTGAAGTACTGGATGGCCTGGGTAAATTCATGACTGGCAAGATGATGTCTCCCCCGGACATAATGTGCACGAATGTTTATTTGAGAAACCATTGGCTGGGCAGCCAAAAAAATGAACAGTATAAGTGTTATAAACTTTTTCAGGTCAGCTTGTGGTCTTTCAGGCACACTGGATTATCTGGCTGCAACTTTATCCGATACAACATTTGAGAACTGGTCTGTCCGGAACTGAAAAGAAACAGAAATATAGTGCATCTGGATAGCCTTGTAGTCCGAAAAACTTACATCTGGATTTCCAAGATCTGTTCCGACAAAACTGGAATTAAGGAAATGGTCGAAATAATATTTGTATTTGATATTTATTCCCCGTGGAAGTTGAATTCCTCCAAAAACAGATGGGACAAATCGCTTGGTTTTGGCACTGAACCATTCGCTGTCCTTATATTTGGTCCCGTTCCTGTCATTTTGATCCCAACGTTTTCCTTTATAATGAAAAAGAAGTTCATATTCTGCGCCACCAAATATAAAAAGGTGCTTATCAAAAACACCCAATTTGAGGGCAAGAGGAACCCCAAGGTTATAGGAACGACGGATGGTTTTTGTGGGAATATCTGTATCGTAGATAAATCCGACGTTTCTGATGGCCAGTCCGGAGT
>JAUUZM010000028.1 GCA_030589965.1 Bacteroides sp. | reverse complement strand
TCAGTAATTAGTCAGGTAAGTATGCGGTTAAGTTCAAGAACATAAAAATATAAATATTTCTTAAGCAAGGTGCTGTAATAATCATTCAATTGTCGGTACAGTCATTTCAGCTCCAGTCAATGAGCAGCCAGTACTGGGTTTTTCTATATATTTAGGCCTTGTTTAAAATCAATATAAATGAGAGCATCTGTCATATTCCTGCCATTAATTCTGGTTCTCTCAGCCTGCCTGGACCAAAACAAAAAAAGTTCTTTTGAAGAGGATCACCTCCAATGGCAGAAAGAAAGAATTGTACGTCTCAAATCAAAAACCGGATGGCTGAATCTTGCCGGACTCTACTGGTTGACTGAAGGAGAAAATACCATTGGTTCAGATTCATCCAATTCGATCAAATTTCCTGCACATGCCCCGGAGCAGATCGGGAAATATATTTTAAATGGGCAGGAGATCCACTTCGTACCCAATCCGGGCTCGAATGCAAGTATCAATGGTGAACCGGGCAGGGAGATCGAGATTAAAACTGATTTGTCGGGAAATGCCACCCTCCTTGAATCAGGGAATCTGGCATGGTTTGTCATTGAGCGTGGAAAAAAGTATGCCATTCGCCTGCGTGATTATGAACATCCTGCCATCCATACATTTCACGGAATTGAATCCTTTCCGGCCGATAAGAAATGGAAGATTGAGGCCGATTTCGAAACCTTCGATGAACCAAAAGAACTTCTGATACCAAACGTTCTGGGAACAATGGACACGAATGCCTGTCCGGGAGTTCTTCATTTTCGGATCGACGGACTTGAGCAGGTGCTTTATCCCACATCAGCCGGAAAGGGCTTTTTTATTGTTTTCGCGGATGGAACAAGTGGGGATGATTCTTACGGAGGAGGAAGATTTATCTATACAGGCGAACCGGATAAAAAAGGAAGAGTTACGATCGATTTTAACCGGGCCTATAATCCTCCCTGTGCTTTTACACCATTCGCCACCTGTCCCATTCCTCCCCGGGAAAATATCCTGAACATTCGCATTGAAGCCGGAGAGAAGTTTGAAGGACATTAAAATTTATTAGTTTTACTTGTCCAATTAATTAAATCCATTAACTAAATTTTACCCCATGAGAACAATTGCTTCCACATTTGTAATAATCCTCATTCTTGCCGGAAGTTCCTGCAAAAACTCAAAATCCGGAAAAGGACAGAGTGGAATTCAAGAGAATCCCGTTCAAGATGAATGGTACCTGGATGCTGCAGGATTTCAAAAGACTGTTGATGGAAAACAAAACGACCTTTACCGCTTGAGCAACGCAGCAGGAATGGAAGTTTATGTAACTAATTACGGAGCTGTTATCCCCGCCATACTTGTACCTGATAAAGATGGAAATATTGGGGATGTGGCATTGGGACTGGACAATGTAGATGGCTATATAAGCGGGGATCCCTCCTTAGGCTGTGTTCCTGGAAGATATGCAAACCGGATTGACGGGGGGAAATTTGAGCTGGAAGGAACTGTTTATGTACTACCGATAAATGATACCAGGAATAATAACCAGTTACATGGAGGTTCAAAGGGATTTAGTGAACTGGTCTGGGAGACCATGGACGTCAGCTCCAACTCAATTTTGCTCAGGCTTATCAGTCCGGATGGGGACATGGGTTATCCGGGAAAGTTGGAAGTTTCCGTCACCTATACTCTCACAGAGGATAATGCCCTGGAAATTGACTATAAAGCCAAAAGCGATGCACCTACCGTTCTCAATGTAACACAGCATACATATTTTAACCTGCTCGGTGAGGGTATCGGGGATATACTGAACCACGAACTGATGATCAATGCAGACCATTATACTCCTGTAAATAATCGTATGATTCCGACAGGTGAAATTGCTCCGGTAAAGGGAACTCCAATGGATTTCACTTCCAAAACCATTATAGGAAAACGGATAAATGATGAATTCGAACAATTAATTTTTGGTAGAGGGTATGACCATAACTGGGTTCTGAACAAAGGGGAGGAAGAATTAACACTTGCAGCCAGGGTATACTGCGAAGAAACCGGAAGAGTACTTGAGGTGCTAACTACCGAACCGGGTGTCCAGCTTTATTGTGGTAACTTTCTTGATGGAACCCAGACAGGAAAATCAGGTGCAAAGTATGTACATCGAAGCGGATTTTGTCTTGAAACACAGCATTACCCGGATTCTCCTAACCACCCAAACTTTCCTTCAACCAGGCTAAATCCCGGTGAAGAATTCAAATCCAAAACTGTATTTAAGTTCTCCGTAAAATCGGAATAGACAGAAAAGTCGAAAGACTCTGAAAGCATGATCAGAACAGACGTTGTGGTTCAGAACCTGTGAACCAGCAATACCTGTGCTGTTAAGTAAGTGTCATTCGAGGTAGAAGATTCCGGGGAGAAGCCATCCAGAAAATCGGATGAAGAAAATCTTCCACCAACCTGGAATCCCCAGAAAATATCGGCATCAACCCGATAAAGAAATCCTGCTCCTCCCAGCATGATCACTGTATAATTATCGAATTCAGGAAGTGGTTCAGGATCATCATGTGTATGAGTAGGGAAAAAGAATAAGGGTCCTCCACCTGCATATAAATACGGTCGAACCCTGGGCTTGTAACCAATATTCCCACCCTTTCCATAACCACGTCCCTCTTTGAGGATATAAAACTCGACCTGTCCGGTGAGTTCCGCTAGTATGGTATAATAACTCATTCCACGGGCGTCGTTGTCAGTGCCCTTATCAGAACCCATACCTAAACCACCACTTATACTGGCTTTCAGGGCAATATGCTGATGCAAGCGATATTTCCCTGTAACTTCAAGAACTCCCCCGTAACCATAATTCCCGATATCAGTTCTCATAAATAAGGGACCGGCACCGAACTGTAGCTCAAAAAAGGACTCTCTTTTACCAATCTGGCTAAAAAGGACAGAAGTGGAAAAGAGAACAAACACAAGGCTTATGACTGATCTCTTCATCTCGAAAAGGATTTTGCAAGTGGTTTACGTAAAATCTCCAGGAAAGTTACCAAAGAAAAACCGGGAATCAAAAATATCCCGGTTCGGATTTACAATATAATCAGAGGTTTAGGGTCCCTTGCCTCAATACATCTTATTAATCATGGCACCGATCTCGTTACGTTTTTTCAGGGAGAATTTTCTCTCTTCCCCGGTTTTCATCACTACATTAAGACCGGTAGGCAGGATTCTTTTAGTATTGAAGAAAATCACTTCCAGGATATCTGTCGGTATTATTTCCAGGTTATATTCATCCCCATGACCATTAGAGGCCTTAAAATATATTCTCTGGTTGGTAAGGATCAGCTTACCATCAACTTTTTCAGAATTTGCCAGGTATGTTGTATCTCCTGCTTTTACGACCAATTCATTTGCTTTCAGAGGAATCACCATTTTTGCCGGATTGTTTTAGGTTTTGATTCTACACTATGCATAAAAAGTGCCAGAATATGTTTGTCGTTAATAATTAAATAGTTAGAACCATAGCTCAAACCTGATATTTATAGTATCTGTAGCATATCCGAACACTTGTGTCCGGTTTGATACATTTTTTAACAAACAAATAAGAAAATTGTCTACAAATATGGCATTTAAAGATGTTTTTCTCTGTAAATTTGACTTTTTATTTTCAACTATGCGATCATTCCTCAACATTCTCTTTTCTTTTAGGCTCACCGGACTCCTCCTTGTGGTTCTGGCCATCTCAATAGGTGTTGCCACATTTATCGAAAATGATTTTGGCTCAGAAACTGCCAGGGCCCATATTTATAATGCTACCTGGTTTGAATCTGTTTTTATTCTGGCCTGTATTAACCTTATTGGAGGCATGCTGATTAACAGGGTTTACAAGAAAGGAAAATTAAGCATTCTGGTTTTTCATCTTTCATTTGTATTTATACTGCTCGGAGCTGGTATCACCAGGTATTTCGGATTCACCGGTCTTATGCATATAAGGGAAGGTGAGAATTCCTCGTTTGTTATGTCAGATGGAACCTTTCTCAATATCCAGATGCTCGATGGGGATGATGCTAAGGGTACTTCCCTACCACTTTACCTCTCGGAACTCAGAAAACCAGGCAGATTCATTAAGTTCCGTACAGGTTCAGGCAAGAAAAACATCCGTCTCGATTACCTTGATCATATCTCTAATGCACGTCCCGTCCTGAGACCGGCACCCGGAGGGAAACCGGCGATAATACTGGTTGCATCCTCAAAATCAGGCAGGGAATATCATGCCCTTTTTAACCAGGAAAGGAAGTGGATCGGAACTGAATTATTCCATTTCAATCAGCCAGGTGCAAGTACTGATACCGGGACTCCGGAGGGTGTTCATTTACAGTATGAGGGAGATTCCGTTTGGTTTACTGCCCCCTACCCTGTCACGATTATACGAATGGGGGATCAGTCCACCGAAATCCTAAAACCCGACCTCCCCCATTTACTTGAACACATGGCAGTCTATGCTTTTGGATCCCTTAGCATTATACTCTCCGAAAAGGAAAAAAGTGCTGAAGTGATGGCAGTCAAACTGGAAGAATCGGATGAACCGGGAAGAACTGCTCTCTCTCTGAGGTTGGTATCGGGTAAAGCTACAAGAGATATCACACTCTGGGGTGGCAAAGGAATACCGGGCGATGCAAAACAAATCCAGCTCGGCAGCAGAGAACTCCTCTTATCATTCGGCTCCCTTCCACATCAGCTCTCCTTCTCCCTCGAGCTTGAAAATTTTATTCTGTCCAGATACCCCGGCTCTGAAAGTCCGTCTTCCTTCGAAAGCATTGTCACTCTCAGGGATGATCTCAAGGGGATTGAAGCTTCCCATCGGATTTACATGAACCACATCCTCAATTACCGCGGATACCGCTTTTACCAATCCTCTTACGATACAGATGAATTGGGCACAGTGCTCTCTGTAAACCGCGATGGCACAGGCACTTTCATAAGTTATGCCGGCTATCTTCTACTGGCCATAGGCATATTATTCAGCCTGATAAATCCAAACAGCAGGTTTCGCAGTCTGAGCAGGCAGATTACCCTTCCGGGGAAAGGAAAGTTGGCAGGCATTATCTTATTCCTTTTACCTCTGACTATCCCGGAGGAAAGCCGGGCAGGTACTGACTCTCTTCAATTTGAAATTGCTGCAGACCATGCCAGGGAATTTGGAAAGCTACTGGTGCAGGACCCTGAAGGCAGGGTCAAACCTATGAATTCCATGTCCTCTGAGATCATTCGTAAGGTCAGTCGCAAAACTCAATTAGAAGGACAAAACCCGGACCAGGTATTGCTTGGGATGATGGCAGATCCCATTTACTGGCAAAGTATCCCCATGATAAAAATATCTCATGATGGGATATCCGAACTCCTTGGAGTGAATGGGAAACATGCCAGTTTCCTCGATTTTCTTGATCATAGTCAGGAAGGTGGATACAGGATCATGGATGCGGTAATGAATGCTCATCGAAAGAAATCTGCATCACGCAGCAAATTCGATACCGAAATACTGAGGGTTGATGAACGAATGAACATCAGCTATATGGCCTATAGCGGTGATCTTCTGAGAATCCTGCCCGATGCCAATGACCCTGACCAGAAATGGCATAGTCCGAATACCATATCCAATGTATATTCAGGGGATGATTCCCTTTTTGCTGTAAATATTGTACAACTCTACCTGGAGTCGGTCAGGGATGGTATGAATTCAGGGGACTGGTCCAAAGCCAATGAATATCTGGGTTACATTAAAGTTTTCCAGGATAAAATGGGTTCTGGTATCCTTCCAGCGAAAGCGAAACAGAAAGCTGAAATCTTGTACAACAGGATAAACATTTTTGACCGCCTGTCCAGATTTTACCTCGCCATCGGTACTTCCCTCCTTATTATCCTGCTAATTCAAACTCTGGGGAAGAAAAAGGGACTGCAAAGGTTCCGTCGCATCATGGTGATCCATCTGCTTGCTGGCTTCGGGGTTCATGGATTGGGACTGATAATGCGATGGTATATTTCCGGACATGCCCCCTGGAGCAACGGTTACGAGGCCCTCATTTATATAAGCTGGGCAAGCATGCTTGCCGGTGTCCTCTTTTCCCGAAAAACTTCTGCCCCGATTGCAGTTACAGCCTTGCTGTCCTGGATGATTCTGCATACAGCCCACCTGAGCTGGATGGACCCCCAACTCACCAACCTGGTACCCGTGCTAAAATCTTACTGGCTTACCATTCATGTGGCCGTGATCGCTTCAAGTTATGGTTTCCTGGGTTTGGCCGCATTGCTCGGTTTCTTTAACCTTATCCTGATGGGATTGCAGTCCAGGTCCAATCATGCCCAGGTGGGAATGACCGTTGAAACCCTGACGATGATTATTGAAATGACGATTATCGCCGGACTCGGACTATTATCCATCGGAACCTTTCTGGGGGGTGTCTGGGCAAATGAATCATGGGGCCGATACTGGGCCTGGGACCCAAAAGAAAGCTGGGCCCTGATAACAATCCTGGTCTACGCATTCATAACACATATGAGATTCATCCCTGGTTTTAAAGGGATATTCCCTCTGAACCTGGCAGCAGTTATCGGATTTTCAGCCGTCATAATGACCTACTTCGGAGTGAACTTTTACCTCTCAGGAATGCATTCATACGCTGCGGGAGATCCGGTTCCTGTCCCTGATTTTGTGTACTGGACAGTAGGCATAATATTACTGGTGTCCGGCATAGCATGGTTCAGAAACCGAAAAATAGAAACCCTTGAAAACAAAAGCAGGCTCAAGTAAAACCATGTATATGCCAGAATACATATCCCGCATACTTCAAACCTGGATCCTAATGATTTTCCTGGGTTTACCGGGATGGATATCAGAAACAATTAAGGCGGGTGATTATCTGGGCATTGAGGAGAATCTGGGCAGCTACCTTTCTGAAGATTTGGTTTTCACAAGAGAGGACACTAGCCAGGTTCAGCTAATTGATATGATACAGATGCCTACAATTATCGCTCCTGTTTACTACAATTGTCCCGGACTCTGCACTCCTATTATGGACGGGATTGTACAACTATTGAACCGAACGGACCTGCGGATCGGAATAGATTTCGAAGTAATTAACATCAGTTTTCATGAGGCCGAAACCCCGGAACTGGCCACAAGCAAAAAACGGAACTATACTTCCCTGATAGATGACCAAAACAGTCAGCAACACTGGCATTTTCTAACAGGGGACAAAGAAAATATTGGGACTTTGCTGGAAACCCTTGGATATTCTGTAATGAGGAATGGAGAGGACATTCTCCACACGGCAGCCATTATGATTGTTAGTCCGGATGGAAAAATTACAAAATACATTCACGGCACTAAATACAATCCCATAGAATTTAAAATGGCCGTGCAGGAAGCAAAATCCGGAAAAATTGTACCAACCATTACCAGGATGATGAAAATGTGTTTCAATTATGAACCTGAAGGAAGAAAGAAACAAAAAACCATTACAATTCTCGGATTCATCCTGATGATCAGCATCGGAGCTGTGTTATTTATAATTTATCCACCACTTAAAAACAAAAATTAAAGCCATGTTCACATTATTCGTAAAAGAACCCTGCAATCCAAATTGCGATTGCCAGAATGACAAAAAGAAAAAGGTATGTAAATGCCAGCAGCAATTCCTGATGGAAATACCACTTCCGAATAATCCATTCAGATAGTGTACATTTAATCCTTAATAATTTTTAATGAGATCCAGGATTTCCATCTGGCTTGAACTGGGAAAAGTAAAAATAACCCTGGCAGTAAGTATCACTACTGTAACGGGATATCTTCTATTTACGACAAGCCTGGATATGGATCTCCTGCTTACTGTCCTTGGAATATTCCTTCTTGCCTCGGGAGCTTCCTCATTAAATCAAATTCAGGAATTTCGTTTTGACAAGGTGATGGACCGGACGAAAAATCGCCCCCTACCCTCGGGCAGGATTTCTCTCAGAGGAGGCTTAATGGTAACCCTGGCCTATAGTATTTCGGGTGGGACCTTACTCTTCCTCGGGGCGGGTTGGATGGGACTGGCCCTTGGACTCCTGGCCTATTTCTGGTATAATATTATTTATACATACCTGAAGCGAATAACTACCTGGGCTGTGGTTCCGGGTTCAGTGATTGGTAGCATTCCTCCGGTGATCGGATGGATATCAGCGGGCGGATCCCTTTCTGATCAGGAAGTCATTCCAATTGCTGCCTTCTTTTTTATCTGGCAGGTACCCCACTTCTGGCTGCTGATCATGAAATACGGAAAAGAATATGAATCAGCCGGCTTTCCATCCCTGTCCGGAAGGATGACGGAACGTCAAATCGGGCGTATGATTTTTGTCTGGGTATCCGGGACGGCATTGATTACCATTGTTTTCACATTTGTCGGTCCCCTTGATTCTCTGATCTCAAAAGCAGGCCTGTGGATCTCGACAGCCTGGCTGCTATTGGTATTCACTCCGATTCTTAATAAGTCCCTCTCAGGATTCCAAGCAGGCAAATATTTCATGAAGATTAACTATTTTGTTTTAATGGCTGTCCTGTTTATGTGCCTGGATAAGATCCTGACGAAAACCATAGAAAACCTATTCTAAAATGATCGGAGTCTTCAAAAGGCTGAAAAAAAAATGGGGGATAGAAAGTAATTTTCAGTTCCTATTGATAAACCTGGTATTTGCTATCACAGGGAGTTCCATAGTATTTCTGAGACCACTGATATTTAAGGTTCTGGGGATTTCGCCGGACTGGCCATTCCTGTTGAAAGCCTTTCTGTATATCCTTATTGTGACGCCAGTTTATTTTACAATGCTTTTAATATGCGCATTTGTCTTTGGACAATTCCGGTTTTTCTGGAATTTTGAACTTCAACTATTCAGGCGGTTTGAGGGACTCAAATCCTATTTTGGGGGACGGGGAGGAAATTTCCGAAATACCCGTTGAACCATATCATTAATTTCCTTCTCTGACATTGGATTGGCATCTTTTATGTTGCCGCTTACCTTGCCTGTCCACACCAGCTGCTTACGTTTTGCATCAATGATATCAAAAAAGATGGATCCTTCTGAATATTCGCTCAGATCCATATAGGTATTGGTAAATCCTGAACCCAGGCTGACGGATTCACCATTTCCATAGCTTACATTGGTTTTTGTCCGGCCTTTTAAAAGCATATGAACATGTACAAACAGATCCGGCTCAGCTGCCCACTGTATATCATTCTGGTTCATCTCAGCAGAGATGGCATTGAAAAGCCTTCTTTTATTAAGTTGATTAATCGGGATAGAATCAGCAGAAGGGGTATAATTGTATGTTTCGTAGCGGTAAAAGTTAATGGTATTATCGTAATCAATGACATACTTCATCGAACTGCATCCACTGAATGCGATAATGGGAATAATTACTAAAAGGGCAATGTATAATTTTCTCATGACAGTGGTTTTTGATTTCTGCTTACTCATTATCAATTTTCATACCAGAAATATCTGCCTGTCAAAAAAGTCTTAGACCTTAACATTCAGGTAAAACATAAATTTCTCATCATCCACAGGAACGATCACATACGTGGGTTTTGATGAGCTGGCCCTGATAATATCAATCACCCCCAGTCCGGCGCCTCCAAAAGGTCCATCGTCTCTCTCCCGGAGAATATTTTTAGAACTTTCTTTCAGCTCATCATCCCCAAGAGAAAGGAAGTGGTCGAGCAATTCCTTCATTTCCGTAACCTTATCTATGGCCACATAGTTGGCAGCGGTTACAATGAAATGCTGATGATCAATGCCAATCGTAAACAGGCCTTCTCTCTTTTCACCTATGGTAAGACCATGATGCATTACATTCTGCAACATCTCAACCAGGACATGGAACAGGGTTTTATAGGCAGCATATTTGGTCCGTTTGACCATCAGGTTCTTTTCGATCATATTCAAAAGGGGAAGAATGGTATGTTGTCTGAAATCCCCCTGGTAAGCCATAATGATCCGGTTCTTTCGGAGTAGCTGGTTCAGCAGTATCGAGTGATCAATATGAAGTCCCTTTTTCTGAGCCTCAGCCTCATCCTTATCATCTGAATCAATGATCATCTGAAGATAGAAATAGGCCATCTGATCACTGATCATCTCAAACTCAGCCTCAAGCTTTCTTCCGGATTTCCTTGCCATCTCAATCAATCCAAGTCCAGCTCCCCCCTTAGCAGTAAATTCATCGGTACCCAGCACCCTCATGTATAACTGCTTAAGCTCCTCTCTGCTTAACTTATTAATGTTTTCGATTTTCTCCTTGAGCAAAAGAGTTTTGTTCTGCTCTACCAGGTTACCTGAAGAAATGTAAAACTTATTATTGTAATTGCGGGTCATAAAATACCCTGACTCGTCCTGAAGGAAATCATCGGAGGTTAATTCCTCCCCATATCTGATCACATTCTGAAAACACTCTGCCATAAGGAAGGAAACCTTCTTCTTTATAGACATCTGTTCTTTACCCTCCTTAAAATGGGATTCGGAGAGATCAATCAGCCTGATGGTTATATCATCTGCAAAATCTCCCCGATAAAACAAACTTAGAGTATCATCTTCAATCAAGCGGAAAAACTCATGAAAATCGGTCCATTCCATGCATTGGGATTCTTATGGGTATTCGTACAAATAAAAATATGTTTTATTCTGCGAAATTCATAATGAATCCTGCATTTTCTAATTGGACCATGAATTGAGTTCCAAATTAAAAGAGGAAATCCAGTCCGATATACAGACCCGAAACGCCATCCCTCTTATCAAGTGCCCGACCATAATCAATCGCTATGATAAAATTCCTGTTCCAGGCAATATGCAATCCTGCACCAGCACTTGTGTGTAGGGTTTCCGGCTCATCCGGAAAAAACTTCATAGCATCCGGATCATTCGCGGGAACCCCTGACATATCAAACTCATAATCACCTGTCACCATACCGGCATCCATAAAGCCACTCAGTGCCAGGTAAAAATTCTGTTTAAATAACTGAAAGTAAACGAACTTCCAGCGAAGCTCAATATTTGCCATGAAATAATCTTCTCCTGCAACCCTGTTTCTAAGGATCCCCCGCATGGTTTTTGATCCACCCATCCCGTCTCTGGTCCAGCTCGGCGGACTATTAAACACAAATGGCAGCATGTAATAGGGCATTTTTCCACCTAGTTTTGCCTGGTAACTCAGACGGTATGCAAAGTTTAAATCTTCCGGAACTATGGTAAAATACTGCCGGTGTGTTAGTACCAGCCTCCCGTAAGACAGGGAGGAATTTCCAAGGAAAGAAGGTGACCAGAGAACCTGTGCCTCTGTCCACATCCCCTTCATCGGGTTCGGCTCATTGTCCCGCGTATCAAATATAAGTCCAGCCTTAAGAAGTGTATTGCTCCCCCCATTCATCTGGTCAGCAGGGATAATTCCCCACTCATTTACATACTTCCCATACAAGCCCCCTCCAACCATGGGCAATTGTTTATCTTCCGATTTGCCCTCATTCAGCTTGCTCGTGTTAACCGTATCCATCTTCATATTTCGAAATTCGAAGCCGGCAAACCAATGCAATTTGTCCTCCACAATATCTCCCATGAAATCTCCCCGTAAAAGCAGCGTCTTTCTATCCATCTTATAAAATAGCCTTGACAGGTAATCTGAATGCGTATCATCCTCATAGTTATTATCATACAATGCTTCATACCCGTTAAATCCATAGAAGTCCAGTGCCTGTTCAGTATTATAACTGATCTCTGCAGATGTTCTGATCCCTGGTATCAACCGGTCAGAATCATACCGTAAAATGCTTTTCATACTTCCCTTGGTTGTATTGGACCATTCCATGTATATGGAGTGGTTATACTTGGGATACCGGGTTCCATCTCCATAATGATAAAGGTTCAGGATTACACCGTAGAGGAAACCTATATCGGAATCATAAGCTACAGCAGGAACCCCGGAAAGGTTAAATCCGGTTTTAACCGTATCCTCCTGGCTTACACCTTCCTGGGCAATAAGTTGGAAGGGGACCAGAAAAATGACAAGAAGTCCTAGAAAAAACAGCTTCTTCATGATTTAGTTTTTAGCTTGTATAAGTGACAAGATATAAATAAAATCATTAAACCGGGGAGCAGTTTTAATACTATTTTAACATCTTAAAATCCTATTTTTCCTATCTTGCAGACGAAACCATTTCCGGTCAATACCATGACAAAAGAAGATATTCAGGGGCTTTTTAACGCCATCGATGCTTTTGACACCAAAACCTTTGCATCCTTCCTTGATGAGGATGCCCATTTTAAATTTGGAAACATACCAGTAATCAAAGGGAAAGATGCCATTTTTGAGTTCGTGGCCGGATTTTTCCAGGCGATAAAGGGAATACGTCATACAAATCTGGAATCCTGGGAACTTGAAGGAATACGTTTTGTAAATGGCACTGTAAGTTATACCCGTCTGGACGGATCTATACTGACAGTCAACCTATCAAAAACCTTAAAACTTAAGGGAAGTAAAATAAAAGAATACCTTATATTCATCGATAATTCTGAATTATTTAAGGCAGGATGATCTTCTGCGTTAAAATCACTTTATTCATATTTTTGTACTCTAAATCTTAAAACCTTTACCATGAAAAAAATATTAATCCTGGTTTTTGCCATTATTGTTTCAATATCCTTTGCAAAAGCCCAAAAAATTGAACTCACAGCCTTTACCGGCTATAGCTTTAACAGCCAACTTAATACCTACTACGGAAAATTCCACATTCAGGATAGTCCCAACTACGGAGGAATACTGGGCTTTGGACTTTCTTCTGATGTATTTGTAGAACTCATGTATTACCGGACGGACACCCGGCTGGATTATTATTATCAAAGTAGTTTTGAACCTCTTGATATATCCACTGAATATTACCAGGTTGGTGGACAACAGCAGTTTGGCGAAGGAGTTCTAAAACCTTTTGCTGCTGTAACATTAGGAATGATCCGCTTCAACCTGAAAGAATCAGGCACTGAGATCTCAAAAGGAGATGCATTCAGATTCGCACCAACCATCGGCGGTGGTGTGAAGATAATGCCAGGAGATCGGATTGGGATCCGCTTACAGGCAAGGCTGGGTATGCCAATGGAATTAAACGGACTGTTTATCGGTGTAGGAACCGGCGGGGCATCAACAGGTGTTAGTTTCCGCATTCCCCTGGTCCAGTTTGATTTGAGCGCCGGACTTATCCTGAGACTGGGATCCTAAAATCGGATTCCTCTGGTCAGCTTTAGAGAGCAATTCCGTAGGTCAGTTTTACAAAGCAATTCCGTAGGTCAGCTTCACAATCAGCTGGTTTGAATCATAGTTCCAGCGATCAGGAACAGCCTGTTTGAGGTTATGCTTGTAAACCAGGAAAAGATCTCCCAGTGGTGCGAAGGTCCATCGGAAACGTGAATAGCTCCCGATTGATTCCGAGTCATTATCGTATTGAATAAATGTACTGAAGTTCAAATTGGAACTGAAATTTAAAAGGGTTCTGACGGCCAACAGGTCTTTTGTAAAATTACCTTCGGGCAATCGTCCAATATTGTTCTCATAAGAGAATTCAAAAATCAGGAAGGACATCAGTCTCCAGTTCAGCATTAATCTTACCTGGTCCAGTTTCCCATTATAAAAACCACCAGTCTCCCAGGTAGCCATTCCATTAACTGCTCTTTTGCTGGCGGACTGGGCTTCCAGAAGGTAGCGCATAAAATGATAAGCCCCAGGGGAAAGAATAACATTATCACTGATTTCAAAAGGTTTTTTCAGGTACTCCCCGGTAGGTCTGAAGGTAAATCCAAGGTTATCACCGCTCTCAAAACTGACGTTAAAAGGAGTAATCGTTATATCATAACTTTCCCAGTTATTAGCCATGTCCGTATAATAGGCAGGCATCAATAGGAATCGGTGCTGACGAATCAAGCGGCTGTCGGGACGGGGCATAAAACTAAACTTGGCCAGGTATATTTTACTGTCCCATCGTGAAACAAAACCCAGTGAAGGATCATAAAAGGCCCCGGTCCTCTGATAACCCAGGAACCAATCCCATAGGTCGTTAGGATAATCTATTTTAAAGCCCCAGGCTGCCCTGTCCCCTGCCCTACTCTCCACCAGGTCATCACGTCCATTCATCTGTCCCCATACTCCAACCAGCAAATTCTTGCTTCCCCGGAAGGTAGAATTCTGGTATGTAAAATCCACTCCGTTTGTCCAAGCCTCACCCCTTCCCGCAGGATCTCCCATGGTCGATATAAAGCCGATAGAGGATTCCTTGAAAATGTTTTGCTTGAGCCTGACTACCCCCAGGGTAGAAGCAGGAACCATGGTATCTACTGCGGCCGTACGGTTTACCAGAGCTCCGAAATGGGTGTTGCTTATTTTTCCGTTTATCTTTCCTCCTGCTACAATAGGAACCTCACTGCCCTTATAAAGTCCGATCCGCCTGCTGTAATAAGGTCTGGAAAATATGCTTCCCATTTGTAAACCAAATTCATAGATATCTGCCCCTTCCAGGAAGAATTGTCGTTTTTCCGGATATAGCAATGGGAAACGGGTGAGGTTTGTTTGTCTTGAATCAACCTCGGTCTCAGCGAAATCTGTATTCACCGTCAATTGGGCGTTAATATCACTGGTGATTCGCTGGGTAATATCCAGGCTGGGTTGCCAGTCATACGAAGGATTCTCCCCTGCATTATTCCTTACCTTGCCCACCAGGGAGGCTTTGGGTGTCATACCGATGCCCAGATTAAACTCAGGGAGTCCCGTAATCTGTCCCGCATGAATGGTTTGTCCGATTTTATAATCCCGGCTGATGGCTGTCCATCGGTTCACTTCAATCAAGCGCTGGATACGTCTTTCAGCATTAAAGCCCCAGGAATCCAGGCCTTTTTTGAAAGTCAGTGTACTAATGGGTATCCTAATCTCAGCGGACCAGGAATCATCATTTCTCCGAGTACGTGCATCCCAGGCTCCATCCCAGTTGGGATTCTCACTTTCCCCGTTCCTGGCTACCAGTGCATCGTACCGGGCCCCGAAAGGGTTGATGGCAAAGATGTAACCACTTCTTCCATCCCCGTATGTATCCAGGATTATCTTAAAATTATCTTCGAACTCTAGATCTGAATCCCTTGCCTTGGAAAATGCAACAATCCCATCCGGCTCATCATCAAAACAGATTATTCCAAAATACAGGTTTTTCTGATCGGCCAAAATTCTTACAGTCATTGGAAAGGTGGGGGTCGCATTCTCCTCAGGGACGATCATCCTGAATTCACTAATGGTAGCTGCAATTCCCCATGCTGCTTCGTCCAGAGAACCATCCATGCGGATTGGTTCATTGATCTCCACACAGAGTATCTCCGGCCTTTCATTCGCCTGAGCCACAGCCTTTGAATTTGAAAATATACAGACCAGGAGTGAAAAAGCCAGTATTTGCTTATAAAAATCTCCTGACTGCCAGAGGTTCAGGTGGAATATTAAAAATAATATTGTCTTCATTTATTGAACTGCCTTAGCCCTCTTTACCCTCCAGGCTTCGTCATCTTTTGGTGGAGGTATCAGTTCTACTTTATCTTTTTGTTCCAGGGTCAACGCTCCGGATGGACAGGATGTAATACATAGTCCGCATCCGAAACAAAAATTCCTGTCAACGGTACATACATCATCCTTCATCTCCAGGGCATTGAACTGGCATCTCTCAATGCAATCCTCACAGGCAGTACAGAGTTCTGAATC
>JAUUZM010000060.1 GCA_030589965.1 Bacteroides sp. | reverse complement strand
GCCAGTTTTATTTTGAGTAGGCTTTTTTACCTTTTTCTTTCTGTTTTTTGCAGCTTCAGCCTTTTCCGCTTCCTCTTCCATTTGGGCCAGGAGCTCTCTCTGATTAACAATACGGCGGGAAATTTTTATTCCTACTTCATAAAGAATTATAAGAGGAAAGGACACCAGGATCTGGCTGAAAATATCCGGAGGTGTTATAATGGCCGAAAGGGCGAGGATCAGAACCAGGGAATGCTTCCTGTATTTTCTAAGGAATTCGGGTGTTACCAATCCTGCTTTACTCAAAAAATAAACCAGAATAGGCAGCTCAAAAATAATACCCGCTGCAAGCACAACCGAAGCAATGGTTGAAACATAGGATATCAGGTTGATCTGGTTGGTAACCTGATCACTTACACTGTACGAACCCAGGAAGTGAACAGAAAGAGGAACTATCACAAAGTAGCCAAAAAGTACGCCGAGCATAAACAGGAATGAACTATAAAAAACTGCACCCCGTGCATGATTCTTCTCTTTGGAGTAGAGTGCAGGTACTATAAAACGCCAGAACTCGTTAAAAACGTAAGGAAAGGATACAACAAAACCTGCGATCAGGGAAACCATGATATGCATGGTGAACTGTCCGGACATCTTTATACTGATTACCTCCAGTGGGCGGGAGTTGATACAAAGCTTAAGAATGTTCACCAGCCTCCCGAATTCACATAACAGCCTGTTTGTGAAAAACTCAGGCATCTTTGGGGCCAGGATGATCTTATTGAAAACAATATCTTTAAATATAAATGCAATGATTGCAAAAAACAGTATGCCTAAAAAAGCTCTTATCAAATGCCATCTGAGAACCTCCAGATGCTCAAGAAAGGACATCTCATTCTCAATCTTATCTGCCATAGTACTTCTATCCGGAATTATTTCGTAACTTGAAGTTACAAATGTATTGATATATTTTAAAAGTTGAAGAAAATTGTATATCGGAGAGTACTTTTTATCACAACATGAATCAGGATTATCACTGTATTTGTTATTTAGAAGTTAAATTTTAGCCCTCAGAAACTATCAACTCATAAATTTTTCATAACTTAAATGTTTAGGATAAAGCCTGTCAATGAATGACTGTTAGTTCTGATATATCATTACCTGATTACCTCAAACAGTATTTTGGGTTTGACAGTTTTAAGGGAACCCAGGAGGCAATCATAAAATCATTACTGGATGGAAACGATTCTTTCGTACTCATGCCAACCGGGGGAGGTAAATCAATGTGCTACCAGTTGCCTTCTCTTATTATGGATGGAACAGCCATCGTCATTTCCCCCCTGATAGCCCTGATGAAAAATCAGGTTGATTCTATGCGAAGTTTCAGCACGGAAGACGGCATTGCCCATTTTCTCAATTCATCCCTGTCCAAAGCACAGATAGAGCAGGTTAAGGGCGACCTGATCTCAAAAAAGACCAAATTGCTGTATGTTGCTCCCGAATCCCTCACCAAACTGGAGAACATTGAATTCCTGAAAAAAATCCAGATCTCTTTCTATGCAGTAGATGAAGCACATTGTATTTCTGAATGGGGACATGATTTCAGGCCTGAGTACAGGCGTATACGTCCCATCATTAACCAGATTGGGAATGCTCCCATAATAGCCCTTACCGCAACGGCTACTCCGAAGGTCCAGCATGATATCCAGAAAAACCTTGACATGCTAGGTGCAAAGGTATATAAGGATTCTTTCAGGCGCGAGAACCTGTACTATGAGGTCCGCCCTAAAATCAGTGCAACCAAAGAAATTATAAAGTATATCCTGAATAATATCGGCAAATCAGGCATTATATACTGCCTCAGCCGGAAAAAGGTGGAAGAACTTGCCGAAACCCTGAAAGTTAACGGGCTAAAGGCACTTCCATATCATGCTGGGATGGATTCCGCCACCCGGTCCTCCAACCAGGATCAGTTCCTGATGGAGGAAGTGGATGTGATAGTCGCAACCATTGCATTTGGAATGGGAATAGACAAACCTGATGTACGGTTTGTTATCCATTACGATATTCCTAAAAGCCTGGAAGGGTATTACCAGGAAACCGGCAGAGCAGGACGTGATGGGGGCGAGGGAAACTGTATTGCTTTCTACAGCTATAATGATATCCAGAAGCTTGAAAAGTTTATGCAGGGCAAACCTGTAGCTGAGCAGGAGATTGGCAAGCAATTGCTCCTGGAAACTGTTGCTTATGCTGAAGCTTCGATTTGCAGGCCGAAGATGCTCCTGAATTATTTTGGAGAAATTATGGAAGGCAGATGTGAACACTGTGATAACTGCCTCCACCCCAAAGAGGAAATCGAGGGGAAGGATCATGTCGTGAAAGCCCTGAGTCTGATCCAGACTGTAAAGGAGAAGTTCAAGGCTGCACATATTGCCAATATCCTTGCCGGAAATGCAACCTCATCCGTTAAATCCTACATGCACCATAAGATTCCTGAATTCGGAAGCGGAAGTGATAAAGATATTAAATACTGGAATGCGGTACTCAGACAGAGTCTTGTTGCACAGTTCATCACCAAGGATATTGAGAATTATGGATTGCTTAAGTTGTTGGATGGAGGCAGGAATTATCTGGCGAACCCGAAATCATTTATGGTAACTCTCAACCATGATTATGAAGCCGCCTCCGAAGATGCCGTAATGGCACAGAGCGGAAAAACCAGTACGGTTGACGATGAGTTATTCAGGATACTTAAGGATCTGCGAAAGAAGATATCACGGGACCTGAACCTGCCGCCATTTGTAATCTTTCAGGACCCTTCCCTGGAGGATATGGCCATACAGTACCCCATCACCATGGAGGAACTTTTAAATATCCAGGGTGTTGGTTCAGGCAAGGCACAGCGGTACGGGAAAAAATTTATTGAGCTGATTAAGACCTATGTTGATGAAAAGGAGATCATCCGTGCCCAGGATATGGTGGTTAAGTCCATCGTCAACAAATCCGGACTCAAGGTATATATCATTCAGAATATTGACAGGAAAACATCCCTCGATGATATTGCCTCTTCTAAAAATCTCAAGATGCCAGTTCTTCTCGACGAGATTGAGGCCATCGTGAACAGCGGTACCAGACTGAATCTGGATTACTATATCAATGAGATACTTGATGAGGACCACCAGGATGAAGTTTTTGAATATTTCAGGGAGGCTGAAACCGAATCTGTAAGCGATGCGCTTGAAGAATTAGGCGAAGATGAGTACTCTGAAGAAGATATTCGTCTGATGCGAATTAAATTCCTTGCTGAACTGGGACATTAATGTAATATATTTGCCTTCCGTACGTCATCTTATAAAATTCCGGATTGGAAAAAGTTCTTGAGATCTCAAACCTATCAAAAAGTTATGGTCTGATTACGGCTGTGAACAACCTCTCCCTCGAGGTCGCAACGGGAGATGTATTTGGAATACTTGGACCCAACGGCAGCGGAAAGACAACAACCCTTTCAGTTATATCCGGAATTATTGCAGCAGATACCGGATCCTATAAATGGTTTGGAAGTGAACCCAATGCTTCGCTGAGAAAAAACATTGGATCCCTGATCGAGGTTCCTAATTTCTACCCCTACCTGAGCCTGTATAAAAACCTGGTTATTGCAGCCAGAATTAAGGACAAACCCCTGGGAGATATTGAAAGAGTTTTGAAACTGGTGAATCTCTGGGAACGGAAGGCATCCAGATTTGACACCTTATCCCTTGGCATGAAGCAAAGACTGGCACTCGGAAACGTCCTGCTGGGAGACCCAAGCATTCTTGTACTCGATGAACCTGCGAATGGACTCGACCCGGAAGGAATTGCCGAAGTCAGGGAAATAATTCTCAGGGAAAGGGAGAATAAGAAAACCATAATCATGGCCAGTCACATCCTCGATGAGGTTGAAAAAGTCTGCAGCCATGTGGTTATATTAAAAAACGGACAGTCACTTGCAATGGGCAGGGTGCATGAATTATTGTCCGCCGATGATCCGGTTATTGTCTCCTGCAGGGAAGCGGAAAAACTGAAAGAGGAGATTGTCCGGTCCGGACTCAGTGAAAGTGTAGAAAAAGATGGTGATGAGCTGGTGATCGTTCTGAAAAAAGGAAAAGGGGCCAGGGATATTAATGAATTCGCATTCTCAAAGGGAATCGTGCTCGTACATCTGGAGACCCGTAAGCAGAGCCTGGAATCACAATTTCTTGAACTGGTAAAATAAAAGGTCCATGCGTTCCATTATATTAAATGAAATAACAAAAACTTGGTCCTACAAGACATTCCGGGTCATCATCCTCTTGCATTTTATTTTATTCTTCCTGGTGGTCTTGGTGACTTCCCGATTGAACATTACAATTCCGGGAATCAGCACAGATAATTTATACTATTTCCCCAATATCTGGGAATTCTTTCCCTGGATTGCCAGCTGGTTCAACCTCTTGCTTGCCATCCTGATTATTGTAATGACAGGTAATGAATTTACCTACCGAACCTTCCGACAGCATGTCGTTGACGGGTTCAGCCGGAGCGACCTTCTTAAGGGAAAAGCCTTCATGATCCTAATGATCGCTATTTATAGCTTTTTAATGGTATTGCTTTTCTCCCTGATATTCGGATTTATATTTACTCCAGATTACTCCGATGGAGCTTTTATCAGCAAATCTTATATCCTGCTGGTTTATTTTGTTCAGGCAGTCGCTTATATGTCATTTGGTTTTCTTCTGGCTGTTGTATTCCGCAATACCGCACTGGCTATAGTATTATTTTTCTTGTACCGTCTGATCATCGAGCCTGTTATCAGGTTATTTTTCCCTGCCCGGTTGAGACAGTTTTTTCCCATCAAGGTGATTTCGAACCTAACACCAACACCTGAATTCCTTGCGATTTCATCCGGGAACCAGGATGTCGGAAATGGACCGGGCTCCCTGAACTTAAGGGAAATCGGAATACTGGCTGAAGATCTTCCTGTTTACCTCAACCTGTTGCTGGCCATAGGATACACTTCGATTTTCATTGGACTGGCATATATGCTTCTCAAGAAGCGGAATCTTTAACGGTGGAATTAACCGGCGCCGTTTCCGCGTCCGGTTTAATGATTAGAACTAAACACTATATTTATATGTAATGTCAATCCCACCATGTCTTTTCAAGTTATCTTTGCCACATCTCTGAGAACCTCAATGAGCCCAGTGAGGCGTTGTGCGTCATTCGGATTCTTTAAGTATGTCCAGTGCCTCGTCCTTAACCGTGGTTCCTGTCTCAGTATCAATTACGCTGTCGAGTATACGATCTATTGTCGTTTGCAGCTTTGGTATCAGCTCTTTTTGGAATATTGCTGCCTTCGGGATTTTTGATCCCTTCGACTTTGCGCTAGCAAGTGCCTTGCTGCCGGCGAGCGCCTTCTGCTGGGCGATAATCGTTCTTCTCATTTCCACGAATGCTCTGATAACAAAAACGCTGACAGAATCAGCCATGTCAGTGTTGATTAAATTCATCGAACTCTGACTTTGTAAGTTGAAACATGAAATCTGGTGGAAACTTGCCAGGATGACGTTTTGCACGCTCATTGATCCGTTTGGTTGTTTCTCCGTAGATGCGGGCAACATCGAATGACAATATCACATCCTGGCCCCGGAGAGTCTTAATTGCAGACTTAGTCTGTTCTACTACTGAGTTTCTAGAATCGGCGATCTGATCTAAGTTGGTCATACTCGGTTTCCTCTTTATGACCCAAATCGATATATATAGCCTTCTGCATAACCAATACTGTCTAACAGATCATTATCCCAGATATCAAGCCTGTTCTTAGTTTTCCCGCCGCCTGACATCAAAGGCATCTCTTAAACCATTCCCCACCAGGGTAAAGGCAAGTACCATTATCATAATCGCAAGTCCGGGAAGAAATGCCAGGTAAGCTTTATCCACAATAATAAAACCATAATGGTCCTTGATCATCGTGCCCCATGAAGGAATGGGGGGTTGCACACCAATGCCAAGGAAACTCAATCCTGCTTCAATCAGGATCGCGGAAGCAAAATTTGCGGCCGATATTATGATTACCGGAGTAATGACATTGGGTATAATATGCCTGAATAAAATTCTCATATCTGAAAATCCAAGGGCTTTTGCGGCCTGCACATATTCAATTTCACGAACTCCCAGCACCTGTCCCCTGACCACTCTTGCCACCTCCACCCACATGGTGAGTCCAACTGCCACAAAAACCTGCCAGAATCCCTTCCCCAGTACAAGGGTAATAGCAATTACCAATAACAGGGTTGGAATGGACCAGACCACATTAATGAACCACATAATGATATCGTCGAGAACCCCGCGGAAATAACCTGCCAGTGCACCCAATACCAATCCAATGATGAGCGAAATGCCTACAGAAATAAATCCCACAGAAAGAGAAACCCTTGTTCCCAGCAAAAGGCGACTGTAAAAATCCCTGCCAAAACGGTCGGTACCCAGAAGGAATCTTTTCTCAATCATATGTTTATCCATGATCTCCTGCTTCAACAGAACCGGATCAAGCAGATGTTGCTGAAGACTTATGTCATTGAATGCAAGCATATCTCCCTGGTATGCAATCTGTTTATTGCCAGGATCAAGAGGATAAACGATATCCACCAGATGGAATTGTCTGATGCTTGAAAACGAAGGATCATCCTCATTGAACTCGTACAGCTCCAGGGTATCTCCCCTGAATACAACCTTATTATAGGGTATAAACTGGTACTCGGATCTTTCACCGAAAAGCATCCTTCCGGGCAGACTTCTGATGGCAAGAGATTCGTTTTTCCTCAGTTTCAACATGGATACCCTGAATCCTGGTTTTCTGGCGGCGATCTCAATATGCTGTTGGTTGGCAAAGGGACTCTTATCAGGTACCAGGAGATAGCCTGCCAATCCTCCCAGCAGAGCCAGGATAATAATCACCATTCCAGCCACTGCAAGGGGATTCCTAAAGAACCTCCTTCCGGCACTCATTCGATCTGTATGTTCAGATTTTGCGGACATAAATCTTTCTTCCTTTCCAGGAAATACTCAGGAATTGGCTCAATAAACCAATAAAGCTAACATATATAAAATATATGAATTCGAGTGGGATAAAATACCGTATCAGCCTGGATTTACGATAATGCCTCAATACCGGCAGCAATAAAATAAGGTCAGTAAGTGATTTGATTATCCAGGTAATCGCAAAAAGAATAATCAGACCAGTATTCAGAGTCCCATACAAAACCGGAAATAATAAGGAAGCAAGGAAAAGTACAGTCAGAAACAGATTTAATCCAAAAATCAGTAAAGCTGTACTGATAATATGAAGATCCCTGTAGTGGCGGCTTTTGGAAGTCCATCTCATTCTCTGCCTCATAAATGGGTGCAGGCCTGGGGCCGGATGCGTGCGAACAACAGCATTCTGAGAAGAATTAAACCGTACAGATCCCGGGTAAACATTTTTTAACCATAACAGAAGAAATATGTCATCTCCGGATTCGGATACCTTCTCCTGATCATTAATGAATCTTAAATAATCTTCCTTGAAATAAGCCATATTGGCAGCACTGCAAAGTATTGGATCCTTCAATCCGGCTGCTCCGGCGCTGATGGCCAGGTGTGAAAAAAACTCGAGGGATTGCAGGGCATGGGAGAACCGTAAATCAGGTTCAAAGATCACGGCAGCAATCATCATTCTGACAGATGGATCCTCAAACCTCCCTGCCATTTCTTTAATCCACCCTGGCCCAGTTCTGCAGTCCCCGTCAGTATTAAGGATCAAAGGATGAACAGCAGCTTTGATCCCTTTCTTTAATGCCGTCTTCTTACCTGTATCATCAGAGTCCAGTGTGATTAAACGGATTCCCGGGTGTTTTAGCCGAATGGATTCTACTACCTGCCTTGTATCATCAGTAGAATGATCATCCACAATAATGACCTCATAATTTCCGACAGGATAATCCTGTTCCATCAGGTCATTTAATAATAATCTAATATGATTTTCTTCGTTCCGGACAGGTATTACTACCGAGACCATCGGATACTCTACTTTTTCCTCCTGCCCTGAAAATATCCTCTTCCAACCGACACGATAATAAACAATCCGGAAAATATAAATCAGAAGGAATGCGGAGGATATGAACCAGAGAATTTGCATTTGGACTCAGACATTTTCAAGGATTTTCCCTACTTCATCCATGAAATATGTGAGATTAACAGGTTTAATAATGAATCCCTGGCATCCTAATTCTTCTGCCCGTTTCTTCTCATCATTAAGGACATTTGCGGTTTGTACAATGATGGGCAGGTCCGGTTTGGTTTTTCGAATTTGCCGAATGGCTTCCAGTCCGTTCATCTCAGGAAGCTGGATATCCATAAGTACCAGGTCGGGCTCATCACTGCCCAGGCAAATCCTGACTGCCTCCTTCCCGTTTACCGCAAACAATACCCTGGCATTACTGCGTTTGAGTATGCTTTCAAGTAATTTATAATTAATGTAATCATCCTCCACGATCAGCACGGTACTCCCCTCCCAGTTTCGTTTCCTGATGCCGCTGGCAGAATCACTGGTACGGCTTAGGGAATCACTGGTTTTTTCATAGGGAAGAGTAAAGTAAAATGTGCTGCCGTATGAAACATCAGACTCCAACCAGATCTTCCCTCCCATCAGGTCCAGGAAACCCTTGCAGATGGCCAATCCAAGTCCAGATCCCCGGTACTGCCGGGTAGAAGAATTATCTCCCTGGATGAATTGTCCAAAAATTATTTCCTGTAATTCAGGTTTTATACCCGGACCGGTATCATTTACATGGAAAAGAAGTTCCTTGTTTTTCTTATGGAGCTTGTACCCAAAATTAATATCCCCTTTCCTGGCAAATTTGATGGCATTACTGATAAGGTTTACCAGTATCTGCCGGACCTTCACCTGGTCTGAGAATATCCATGCATCTTTTTCCTCCAGAGGAGTTTCAGCTGAGAGCTTAATATTCTTCCCAATCAATACCAACTCTGACAGATAATAATCATTCAGCTCCTTGATCAGGTGGTTAATATTAAAATTATCCTTGTTGATTATAACCTGGTTAGCCTCGATCCTCGAAATATCCATAATCCCATCAAGGAGGTTGAGCAGGACATTCCCACTGCTGGTAATGAGATTCAGGTATTCTTTATGTTTCTCCGGACTCAGTTCAATATCCGCCAGCAGGCTTGTGAGTCCAAGTATCCCATTCATGGGTGTACGGATCTCATGGGACATATTAGCCAGGAAGGCAGTTTTCAATTCATTGCTTGTTTCAGCTTCCTTTTTCGCATCCCTTAATTCAGCTTCAAGATGCTGCCGGTGAAACGCAATGGAACACTGGAAAATAAATGCCTCGATCAATTGAGGATCCTCTATCCGGGTTTTCCCTATTGTGGCAATGGTTGCAGTGCCAAATAACTGCCCGTTTCGTTCGAAAACAATGCCATATATTTCATTCATCTTCACCAGGCGTTCAAGGGCAGTGGAAATAGTTCTCGACAGGGTACCATCCGCTGCTTCAAATAAACCATCCTCAAACCTGTAAAGTTTATTGGCAAGGCCTTGCATTTTTTCTCTGGTCTCCTTTGATATGGTAAGAGTTTGTTGAAGCGGTTTCCTACCGAGTATTCCTGCAATCTTGTCCATCAGACCTTCAATACCATCAATATATTGGACACTGAGTTCATTCGTACCGGGTTCAAATGAGCTGATGATGACAACGGAATTACCGATCATCTCCAGTAATTTATTACCAACATATTCAAAAAAATCAGGAAGCTCAGATGGACTAAGGAAATCCAGTGCGGTATTCGAGAGAAACACTAATTGTTCCTGGAAAGACCTTTCTTTTCGATCAATACGTATCTTGCTTTTGAGTTTTTGAATTTCAAGCTCCAGCTCCTGTATTTTTTTAGCCTGGTCCATAGGTGAAAAATACAAAATTCCGGACTTACCCTAACAGGACTCCAATAATTGTTGCTGACAAAAGAGAAGCCAGGGTTCCGGCAAGAAGTGCCCGGAGTCCATATCGAGATAGTAGAACCCGCTGTCCGGGTGCCAGGGAACCTATTCCCCCAATCTGTATCCCTATGGATGCAAAATTTGCAAATCCACAGAGAATGTAGGTTGCCATGATAATGGATTTGGTCTCTGCAAAAGCTCCGTCAGCTTTCAGTTCGGCAAGACTCAGGTAGCCTACAAATTCCGTAAGGATAATTTTTTCGCCCAACAATCTTCCCACCAGGGTTATATCCTCCTTGGCCACACCTACCAGCCACATGACAGGCGCGAATGTATATCCTAAAATAAATTCCAGCGAAAGCTTTTCATACTGCCCGTGACTAATTCTTGAAATCCAATCATTTATGCTGGTCCAGTCCCCTACCTTTTGAAAAACAAAATTTGCCATCGCAATAAAGGCCAGAAAGACAAGGAGCATGGCTGCTACATTAACCGCCAAGCGGACCCCTTCACCGGTTCCTTTTGAAATAGCATCCAGAACATTGCTGCCAATATTCTCCTTCTTAATCTTCATTATCTTACTTACATCTTCTGTCTGGGGAACAATTATCTTAGAAATAACCACAACTCCAGGGGCAGCCATTACAGAGGCTGCAAGCAGATGCTTTGCAAAAATGAGGCGTTGTACAGGATCAGTGCCTCCTAGAACACTGATATAAACGGCCAGAACCCCTCCGGCCAGTGTGGCCATTCCTCCGGACATGACCAGGAGCATTTCAGATTTGTTCATTTTCTCAAGGTAGGCCTTGATCATAAATGGGGATTCTGTCTGTCCAAGAAAAATATTACCCGCTACAGAGAGACTTTCAGCGCCTGAGAGCTTAAGGGCTTTGCTTAATATCCAGGCCATGCCAAAAACAACTTTCTGAATGATCCCAAAATAATACAATACGCTGGTAAGGGCCGAAAAGAAAATAATGGTTGGGAGTATAGTTATGGCAAAATTCAGTAAGGGAGGATCGATAACACCGGACAAATGCGATTTAAACAGAAACTCTGTCCCGGCATAAGTAAAATCAAGAACTTTCACGAATAACTTCCCTACAAATTCAAAAAACATCTGTACAGCCGGAACCCATAATATTCCAATCGCCAGAATCAATTGAATGAGGATCCCTATTCCAACCACCTGCCAGTTGATGGCCTTCCGGTTGGAGCTGAATATCCAGGCAATAAGAATCAGTACAATCATTCCGAGGAACCCCCGGAGTATTTTGACGAAGCTGAAATTAAATGTCTCCTGTCGTGGGACTACCTGGTTGGATTTGTCAAGAAGTAAGGGTGAAACCGGGTCCTCAGTTAGTATGGTAGTGGAATCCCCGGCATGAACCGCATTTTGATTTGCAGCCAGCAGATTGTTGGAAGAAAAAGAAATAATATTAATAAAAAGAAAAAAAGCAAGTATACGTGCCATTTTAGGT
>JAUUZM010000167.1 GCA_030589965.1 Bacteroides sp. | reverse complement strand
CAATCCGTGCACCTGCTCCTGCAAGTCCTTTGGCAATTGCCATTCCCAGTCCGTGAGTACCGCCGGTTACCAGGGCAGTTTTACCTTGTAAATTAAAAAGATCCTGTATCATTATTTATGCTTTTTTAAAATTTATTTCAATCCTGTTGGTTGAACAATATCCATATCTCCGTAATCCAGGTTCTCCCCGGCCATACCCCAGATAAAAATGTAATTTGATGTTCCGGCAGCACTGTGAATGGACCAGGATGGTGAAAGAACGGCCTGCTCATTTTTCATCCAGATATGGCGTGTTTCATCTGTCTTTCCCATGAAATGACAAATGGCCTGATCTTCCGGAACCTCAAAATAGAAATAGGCTTCCATTCTCCGGTTATGGGTATGTACTGGCATGGTATTCCAGACCGATCCTGCCTGAAGTTCAGTCATGCCCATCTGAAGCTGACAGGTTTCCACAATACTATTGACAATCAGTTTGTTGATTTGCCTTGCATTGGATGATTCCAGGGCGCCCATTTGAACTACTTCCGCATCAGCGAGGGTAACCAGTTTGTTTGGGAACTTCTTATGAGCGGGTGCTGAATTGAGATAAAATTTTGCTGGTGTGCCAGCATCCGCAGATGAAAAGCTCACGTCTGTTGTTTCTTTTCCAAGATACAAGGCTTCCTTATAATTCATTTCATAGGTCTCCCCACCGGCTTTCACAATTCCCTTGCCTCCTACATTGATTATTCCCATTTCACGTCTGTCAAGAAAACTATCTGCTTTGAGGCTGTCAAAGCTTTCCAGGGGCAGTTCCTTTCCTGCGGGAAAAGCTCCTCCCACAATGTAACGATCGTAGAGAGAATAGGTCAGGACTATCTCGTCCTTAACAAAAATCTCTTCCACCAGGAATTCCTTACGGATTCTATCCGTATCATAAGACTGAAAATCTGCGGGATGTACCGCATCGCGTTCATTGAATTTCATATTAAGCTGTTTTTAAAGTTGAATTACGTATGATTATTTCTGGTTTGATAACAATTTCCTTTAGTGTTCCACTTTCGTGGGAATCAATCCCTTCGAACAATAGTCCGGCTGCAGATCTGCCAATCTCCGTACTTCTTTGCTCGACCGATGTAAGTCCCAGCAACTCGGTAAACGGTTCATTCGAGAATCCGGCAACACCAAAATCCCCGGGTACGTTCAAACGATTTTCTTGCAGACTGAGCATGGCCCCAAGTGCAGAAAAATCACTGGAAGCTAAGATAGCATCGAATTCTTTGCCCTCCCTTATTAATCTGTCAGTTTCTTCTTTTCCCCTATCTTTTGTGATAACATTTTCCAGTATCTGCTCCTCTCCTATTAGCATGCCATGATTTTCCATTGCCTTCAAAAATCCTGCATGCCTTTCCTGGTATATATTTATTTTATCCGGTCCAGCGAAATGGATAATCTTTTTATAGCCCTGCTGAATCAGGTGCTCTGTTAACTGGACAGAAGCATCAAAATTATCATTCAATACCTTATTAGTTTCAAGATCGCTAAAAACCCGGTCAAACATCACAAAAGGTATATTTCTTCTGAGAATTTCCTTATGAGGCTCAGAACTCTCAGTCTCCTTGGATAAAGACATTAATATGCCTGCCACATGATTGCTGATCAAGGTTTTGATATTCTCTTCCTCCCGTACCCTGTCCTCATTTGACTGGCAAATAATTACACTGTAGCCACGCTCCCTTGCGATGGTTTCCACACCGTGAATCACATTTGAGAAGAATACCCTGTTAATCCTGGGTACGATTAAACCAATAGTACGGCTTCCCCCCTGTCTTAACTGCCTTGCGAACAGATTTGGCTCATACCCCATTTCACTCGCTTTGGCCAGCACCTGTCTACGCTTTTCATCACCAATCCCGGGAGCATTATTCAGCGCCCTTGAAACCGTAGAATAGGTTGTATCGAGCTCCCTGGCAATATCTTTTATGGTTACTTTCTTAGTCATTTGCAATGAATATACAAATATACAAATAAACGCAAACGTTTGCGAACAATTTCTAATATAAATATTTCATGAATACTCTATCAGTTTGTATATCTGTATTTTACGCTTAATGCAAACCAATATAAATAAGCGCAAACGTTTGCTTAATTCATTGAGATTATTTATTTTGCACAGCATTTTAACTCGAGTCCCACTCAACTAATAATCATAAAAATGAAATTCCGAATTTTTATTGCATTGATGCTTTTCTCTGTCAGCAGCTTTGCCCAGGATCTGGCGAAAACCCGTACCGAAAAAAAAGCAGGCCAGGATTCTGAAATTTATCCTTCATTTACATTTGACGGGGCATGGTGCTGGTATTCTGACCCCAGGGCGGTTTACTTTGAGGGCATCCACAAAAGAACCTATTCAGGTTGGGTAGATCGTTACGGAGATATACATGTCGGCTACTATGACCACGAAACCGGTGTTACCGACACCAGGGTTATTTTTGACGGCCTCCAGGTAGATGACCATGACAATCCAAGCATTCTATTTGATGATGAAGGAAAACTGCTGATATTCTTCAGCAAACACAGCGGGGCAAATCCTCTTTATTTATGCCGCTCGGAAGAGCCGGAAAGTATCAACACCATTGGCGAAGCGGATCGCCTGGCGTTGAATGACCTGGAAAGATACCCGGATATGCGGGACAGTTATACCTATTCACACCCGATCAGGCTCTCAGGTGAAGAGGGCAGGATCTATATTTTCTGGAGGGGCATTGATTTTAAACCCTCCTATGCATGGTCTGATGATAATGGTATATCCTGGAGCAAGGGCGGAATGTATATTCTTCCCGAGCGAATTTATAACATGAGACGCCCATATGTTAAGGTAAGTTCAGACGGACATAAACGCATCCATTTTGCCTTCACGGACGGACATCCCCGGAACGAAGATCAGAACAGTATTTATTATATGTACTACGAGGCAGGTTCACTTTTCAAAGCAGGTGGTGAAAAGATAGGAGATTTGGGCGATGAGATACAACCCCGTCAGGCGGATTGTGTGTATGATGCAATAATCTCAAATGAAAAGGCATGGATTTGGGACATTGCTTCTGACGGTGAAGGCAATCCTGTAATTGCTTACGCAAAGTTTCCTGATGACATGCACCATATATATAGTTACGCCAGGTGGAACGGAAAAGAATGGAGCAATACGGACCTGGTGGATGCTGGAAGCTGGTTCCCGGAAACAAAGGAGGGTGTAAGCGAACGTGAACCAAATTATTCAGGAGGAATTACTATTGATAAAGAGAATGCTGGAATAGTTTATCTGTCTGTGAACAGGGATACTGTGTTTGAGATTGAAAAATGGCAGACCAAAAATGATGGTAAATCCTGGATGGTAAGTCCAATAACAAAAGGCTCTTCAAAAAACAATGTCCGCCCCTTTGCTGTTCGCAATGCTGCTGAGGATAATCCTTTGCAAGTGCTCTGGATGTGCAATACCAGGTACGTACATTACACAGACTACCATACATCTATCCAGATGAGTCTCAAACCAGAACCTCAGGCTCCTGTTTTGGAAGAAAAAGGGATACTTGAAATAATGCACAGGGTAGCGGACTGGCAGATTATGAATCCCAGGAAGCCTCATAAGCTGGACTGGCATTACGGTGCATTCTATACAGGTTTATGGGCATTGTATCAGTCCACCGGAGAAGAACGCTACAAAAACGAGATCAAGAATCTTGGGCAAAAAAATGACTGGAAAATCCGTAATGATATTTACCATGCCGACCGCCTGACGGTCGCCCAATCCTATGCCGAAATATATATGGAAGAGAAGAACCCCGAGATGATCGAAAATATCCAATGGGTGATGGATATGCATATTGACCGGAAACCCAAAGCGGATGTCCGTCACGACGGGAATCCATATCGTGGGGAATGGTGGACCTGGTGTGATGCCCTTTACATGGCTCCACCTGCATTCGCAAGGATTTACGCAGCAACCGGGAAAGAAAAATACCTAAAATACCTGGACAAGCATTGGTGGCTGACGTCGGACTATATGTATTCTTCCGCAGACTCTCTTTATTTCAGGGATGACCGTTTTTTTGATCAATTGACAGAGAACGGCAAGAAAATCTTCTGGTCCCGCGGCAACGGATGGGTGATAGCCGGAATTGCCAGAACCCTCATGTACATGCCTGAAGATTATCCAAACCGGATAAAGTTTGAGAACCAATTCAGGGAAATGGCTGCTAAATTACTCAGGATACAGGATGAGGACGGACTCTGGAGAGTAAGCCTGATAGATCCGGAATATCTCGATATGGGAGAATCAAGTGGGAGTTCTTTCTTTACATTTGCATTTGCCTGGGGAATTAATAATGGCCTGCTTGACAGGAAAGAATACGGTGCAGCTCTGGAGAAGGCATGGACCGCCCTTTGTGCTAATGTGAATGAAGCCGGGCGTCTTGGATATGTACAGCAGGTTGCAGGGTCACCTTATCCATTCTATGATAATCAATCCCATGTATATGCCAGTGGAGCATTTATCCAGGCAGGGAGTGAAATGTTAACGTATTTAAAATAATGAAAGAAATTCTACAAAAAATCCGGGATATCCGGGTCATGCCCCTGTTCTATCATGACGACGCAGGGATCGCCATTGAGGTGATGAAGGCAATATTTGAAGGGGGAATTCAATTACTCGAATTCACTAACAGGGGTTCAAATGCACTCCCCGTTTTTACTGAGCTACTGAAGTATAAATCCGAACATTACCCGAATGCTGCTCTTGGTATAGGCAGCATTGTGGATGGAAAAACGGCGGAGAAATACATTGAGGCTGGTTGTGATTTCATGGTCTCGCCTCTGCTTAGCAAAGAAGTAGTCGATGTTTGCAAGGAGAAAGGAATGTTATATATTCCAGGTTGCTCCACCCTTACGGAAATGCACCAGGCAGAGTTATGGGGTGCCGAAATGGTTAAGGTATTTCCTGCCGAACAGCTAGGAGGTCCTTCCTACATAAAAGCTATAAAGGGGCCATGTCCCTGGCTATCAATAGTTGTTACCGGTGGAGTAAAGGCCGAAGCAGAAAATCTGAAGGCCTGGCATGATGCCGGAGCCGAGGCTTTTGGCCTGGGTTCAGACTTGCTTTCCAAAGAGTTAATTCAACAGGGGGATTTCGCCGGACTTACCCAAAAGATTAAGGATCTAAGAAAGACCGTGAAGGAACTCTAAAATTCATGATGTATTCAGAATCATTCTAAAAGACCGTCTCAAAAAAAAAACTATCTTAGTCAGCATCAATTTGAACAATTAAACCTATTATCACATGACTCAAAGCAAATTTACCCAGGCGAATGAAAAAATAGGAAAGTACAGGTGGACTATCTGTGCCCTTGTTTTCTTCGCCACTACTGTTAACTACCTTGACAGGCAGGTAATATCAATCCTGAAAAATGAGCTGGATTCAGAACTTGGTATCGGCGAAGCTGAATATTCTTACATCGTTTCAGCTTTTCAATTTTCCTATGCCATCGGAATGCTTCTAATGGGAAGGTTCATTGACTGGTTAGGCACCAAACTTGGATATGCCTGGGCTTTTGTCGGCTGGAGCCTTGCAGCAATCGGACATGCCTTTGCAAGAGGCCCTCTTGGATTTGGTGTAGCCAGATCATTCCTTGGAATAACGGAAGCTGGTAATTTCCCTGCAGCGATAAAAACTATTGCGGAATGGTTCCCCAAAAAGGAACGTGCACTGGCCACTGGAATATTTAATTCCGGTACAAACGTTGGCGCCATCCTTGCTCCCATTTTAGTCCCATTGATCTATATCCAATGGGGATGGCAGATGGCCTTTATTCTTGTTGGAGCTATCGGTTTAGTCTGGCTTATATTCTGGTTTATTTTTTATGAGATCCCAGAAAAACAGGCAAGACTTGGAAAAGCTGAAATGGAATACATTCTGAGTGATCAGGAAGAGGAAACCAAGGAAAAGATACCCTGGCTCACACTTTTAAAATACAAGCAGACATGGGCCTTTTTTGCTGGTAAATTCTTCACTGACCCAATCTGGTGGTTTTACCTTTTCTGGATTCCTGGATGGCTTCGGGATACCAGAGGAATAGACATTAAGGGCTTGATGCTTCCTCTAGCAGTTATTTATACCTCTACCACAGTCGGAAGTATTTTTGGAGGATGGCTATCTTCATTCCTCATTAAGAAGGGATGGCCAGTATACAAGGCAAGGACTGGTGCCATGCTTCTGTTTGCGGTTATGGTAACGCCAATTATGTTTGTACAGGCAGATGGAATCGGTTACTGGGGAGCCATTGCCATCATCAGTCTTGCTGCCTCATCACACCAGGCATGGTCTGCAAATATCTTTACAACAGTTTCAGATATGTTCCCTAAAAAAGCTGTTGCTTCAGTCGTTGGAATAGGTGGATTCGCTGGTTCAGTCGGCGGAATCCTTGTGGCTCTGTTGGCCGGACAAATACTGGAGATAACGAAAGCAGCCGGAAATGTAGAGACGGGTTATACAACCTTGTTCATTATTTCCGGTTCCGCTTATATCCTTGCCTGGATCCTTATGAACATTATTGCGCCCAAAATGAAAAGGGTGGAATTGTAAGGCTATAGAAATTCTTATCATAAAAAACCTGATAGTCGATCATTCGATTATCAGGTTTTTTGTTTTAGCATATCGACATTTATTTCTTACTTTTATTTCCTCATGTTATTACTTGGCTATGATATAGGCAGCTCGTCAGTGAAAGCGAGTATCCTCGATGGAGACTCGGGAACAGTAATCGCTGCGGCTTTTCAACCCAGAACAGAAATGGAGATCAATGCTCCCCGGACTGGTTGGGCAGAGCAGGATCCGGAATCCTGGTGGGAAAATCTCTGCCTGGCTACCCGGGATGTACTTGAGCAGGGTAATATAGATATCAACCGGATTGCTGCAATCGGAATATCCTACCAGATGCATGGACTGGTGATGGTGGACAAAGAGTATAAGGTGCTCAGACCAGCCATCATATGGTGTGACAGCCGGGCTGTTGAAATTGGGGATAAGGCCTTTGATGAGCTTGGGTCCCAACGCTGCCTCAGCAGCCTCTTAAATTCCCCTGGTAACTTCACTGCATCCAAATTGAAATGGGTAAAAGAAAATCAGCCGGATATTTACGAAAAGATCCATAAGATTCTGTTACCGGGAGACTATATAGCATTCCGAATGACTGATATAGCTACTACCACCGTTTCTGGTCTGTCCGAAGGAATCTT
>JAUUZM010000223.1 GCA_030589965.1 Bacteroides sp. | reverse complement strand
TGAGGTAGTCCGATATGGTGGAAAAAACCAGAAGCAGAAAAAAGAAGCCGCTTGTTTTGTAATAAAAGAAAAGACTGATCAGAAACAGGAATGAATTTCTCATGCCTTTTCGCTTGTAGATCAATGAATATATGGAGAGGCACACCAAAAGGAATCCCCAGAAAAAAAGCCGGGTAAACAGCAGCGGGGCATCCTGCTTATACAAAAACATGTCTCTCAGTATCGTCATAATCCGGATCGCCTACCGTGATTTGATATAGGTATTATAATCGTACATAAAAGCATTATAAAACATCTCGGCCAGCACCCTGGCTCCTCTCTCGTTAAAATGAATAAAATCGGCTGATGCCAGGGATGGATTGGCAAAAACCCAGCTGGGCATAGAATTTTCACCTCCCATGGCCGAATACATATCCCAGAATGCACAGTCCGCCTTAAAAGCCGCATTCCGCAATGCATCCCGGACACTCTCAAGGCTGGAATAGGTATGAAAATCATCCTTTTGTTTCTGGGACATATCAGCTACCCCTATAACAATAATGGACATATCCGGCACCAGTGATTTTATGGTTTGTAACTCCCTGTAAAACCATTTTTCATAATAATCCGATTTCTCTGAAATATACGGCACCACATTTCCTCCGAACTGCAGCAGTAAGAGCTTTACGTTCATGTCCTCATACATCTGCTTCAGGAGTGCGGCATCCATCTTGCTGAATACAAGTCCGGAACTTCCCCTCAGGGGAACATTATCCACACTCAAACCCCATTCCTGGTCCAGTGCAATCCCATAAAAATCCGGACTGCAGGCTGATTTAAACTGAAGGTTCAGTTTCTTCGGTGTTTCATCAAATTTCCAGGTTTTCTCCTGCAATCCATCTGAGACCTCCAGGAAGTCAGCATCGTGAAGCTCTCCGTCTGACCAGACCTCAAAATATACAGGCTGAGTGGTATTGCCATAATAAAGACGGCAGGTCTGGAAATTCCTGCTGATGCGATAGGCTCGCATAGACTGTTCGAGTGTAATCCATGCCTCCTTTGTTGTTGGTTCCTCTGTATTCAGTGGCTCAGGATATGGAGAAAAGCGGGTAAAACATCCCAATGCACCATAGCTATTATGAGCAAGAGTGCTATCCACCTTGCCAAATGCAGTATACCGCTGCCAGTTATCTGAGGCAGTATGCTTCAGGGAGAGCTGGTATCCATAAAGCTGAACTGTGGACTGCATACCAATACCGGATCCTCCGAACTGCTCCTGTAGTTTAAAACGGATAAATGAAGTCATACGGTCACCCTCGATCTGGGAATCACCGTAATGCATAATTCTGAGCTTATCGTGGGTCTGTTTCAGACTGCTCATTTTTCTGAAGAAGGGATAGAGAAGAGTATTATCCCCTCCCGGATATTCAATGGGGTAAATAAGCATTTTCAGGCTATCCGCATTGGCACGAATGGTATCCTTGAATGTTGCTGTTTCAAGCATGGACAGGTAGGCAGAGTCATTGATTGCCTGGCTATTGTCAAGAATGGAGGAGATATCTGCATATTGAATACTGTCTCCATCAAAAATCTCATCCAGGGTGAGAAACTGAAGTGTAATATCATCGTTTACCCTGATGCCCTCTTTCGGAAAAAAGAGGGAGACAAGAAAAAGGAAGCCCAGCACTGAAAATACAAATGCCAGAATTTTTGGAGGTTGCACAATAATTATCCTTTGGGCCTGATCCTGATCACCATGCCCGGTTTAATACTATCCCCGTCACCCAGATCATTCAGCTCAATCAAATCAGTATCGCTAACTCCCTGGTATTTCTTTGCAATTTCCCATAATGAGTCACCGGATCTTATAGTATACAATACATAATCCGAAGATGGTTTTGATGCCGGCTTTGTTTCAGCTACCACCTTGCCGATGCTTTTTTGCTTTTCCGCAAAACTCATTTCATCGATCTTCCGGTATTGCACTTCTTCGCTTTTGGGAACAAATACGTAGAGTTTCTTTCCTGACCTGATGGTTGTTCCGTAAATATTATTCCAGTATTTCAGGTCAGACAGTCTTACATTATACCATTCTGAAATGAAACCCAGGTTATCACCCGACTTAATGGTATAGGTAAGCTTCACCATATTGGGTGAGGGTGCCCTGGGAACGGACTTTGATGTATAATATTCGGGGGTTTTAGTGAGCTTGCCGGCATCAAAATATACGGAGTCGTTCCAGGCAAAAATGGAATCCTCCAACTCAATAAAATTCATCGAGTATTCAGCCGGAATCTTCAGGGCATAGGGCTTCTCCCTGCCAGGTATAATGTCCCATTTATATTGAGGATTAATATCCCGGAGCATCTTTTTTGATACTCCAAGAACATGAGCAACCTGGTCCAGATGAAGGTTTTTCTGCACCATAATGGTATCCACAGGGAATGGTAATTCCAGGGGTTTTGCCTGAAGGCCATGTTCCCTATAATAATGCATGGCATAAGTGGCAGCAATGAAAGCAGGCACATGTCCCCTTGTCTCCCTGGGAAGGAAGTAATATATTTCCCAGAAATCCTTCCGGCCTCCCGCACGGCGGATGGCGCGATTGACATTTCCCGGCCCGCAATTATAGGCGGCAATGACTAAGAGCCAGTCCCCATATATCCCATACAGGCTTTTCATCATCCTTGCTGCAGCATCAGCTGATTTCACCGGATCACGGCGTTCGTCGACCAGACTGTTAATAGTAAGTCCGTACATTTTACCCGTACCATACATAAATTGCCAGACTCCGGTTGCACCTGCCCTGGAAACTGCCCTGGGATTCAGCGCAGATTCTATGATGGAACAATACTTAAGTTCAAGGGGTATCCCGTAAAAATCAAACAGCTCTTCAAAAACAGGGAAATAATAATCCGAAAGCCCGAGCATCACTTCCACCAGATCAGAACGTTTACCCAGGTAGACCCGGATGTAACTCCTGACGAATTTATTATAGGTAAGGTCCACCCGGGCCGGAATTCTGGACAGCCTGTCAATATAAACCGAATCAGGCAGATGTGAAAAAATTGAATCAGTCCCCCTTACCCATGCTGAATCCGGTTCGATTCCAAGGCTGTTCTTGATATACCAGAGATTTACCAGGCTATCGAGGTTTTGTTCAAAGGCCCCATAGAGTTGTTTAATCTCAAGGCTATCGGATAATGTGAGTTCATCCAGTTCCAGGGCAAGTGAATCTGTGGAAGCAGCCCTGTTCTGTAACAGGAATAGAGAAAAAATTATAAAAAGGAGTAGTTTACTACGCATCAAGAGGACTTTACAGGAACACAAAATAAGAGTTTTCTAGAAATTAAGGCAACAACGGAGTCCGAAACTGGAAATCCGGGGATCCGGGAGTGGAGCAGAGGCATTAAAAAAGGAGGGAGTAAGCATGACAGGATCAACGGTAAGGGAGATATCATCAGATATATCATAATCGATCAGGTGAGCATCCACATTGGCATCAACTATCTGTATCACATAAAATCCAATCGTTACGATAATCATGAGATTCTTATACCTTAGGTGGGAGTTCTTGTACCACTCAACCTCCTGAAGGGTAACCCCTTCATGTTCAGTCAGATCATTCTCGGTCATAAATTTATATATATCAAAATAGTATTTGTATTGCTGTGAATTCCAGTATGCGGCATATCCGAAACCTCCCAATCCGCCGTACACAAGCGGCAGTTTCCAGTACTTCTTATTATATATCTGTCCAAGTCCGGGCAATACAGCAGAATACATGGCTGCTTTACGGGGTGAATGATCTTTCCATATGGAGTCAATGACAATGGTATCTGCCTCTACAACTTCGAAATTCTGCTCCTGGGCAGAAACCGGCAGGCAGACAAAAGCCATCAAGATGAACAATATGGCCGTATGTGTTCGGATATTATTTTTCGCTTTTACCATCAAGCATGGATAGGATCCTCTCCAGATCCTGGTCGGATGCAAAGGGTATAACGATGCGGCCAGAACCTTTATTGCTTCTGCGAAAATCGACCTCTGTCTTAAAGAACCGGGATAATTGCTCCTTTAATTCCAAATATTCTGTGGGTTGCGCATCGGAACCGGAACCCGTCTTTCTTGGTCCCCTGGCATTATTGCACCGACGAACAAGTTCTTCAACCTTTCGTACGGAAAGGTCATCCTTTATAATTTTCTGGTAGATATCAAGCTGGACATTAGGATCCGGAACAACCACAAGAGCCCTCGCATGCCCCATACTGATCAGACGATCGCGTATGCCAAGTTGAATCTCGGCCGGCAGTTTTAGCAGGCGGAGGTAATTTGAAATAGTGGATCGTTTTTTACCCACCCGTTCACTCAGACGTTCCTGGGTAAGATTAACTTCCTCTATGAGTCTCTGGTAGCTGATTGCTACTTCAATGGAATCCAGGTCTTCTCTCTGGATGTTTTCAATCAGTGCCAGTTCAAGCATATTCTGATCTTCAGCCATCCTGACATAAGCAGGTATGGATTCCAGTCCGGCGATAATAGAAGCTTTAAACCTCCTTTCACCTGTGATTAGCTGGTAAGTATCCCCGTTAACCTTTCTGACGGTAATCGGCTGGATAATACCATTCTCCCTTATTGAACTTGCCAGCTCCTTTAAGGATTCTTCGTCAAAGTTCTTTCTGGGCTGAAAAGGATTTACCTCTATCTTTTCGATATTGATTTCATTTATGGCAGCAGCAGCGGCCACTTTCCCCTGGTCTGCATCCTCGATCAGTGCCCCCAGTCCTCTCCCTAAAGCATTTTTTTGTGCCATGCTATTATTTATTCGATTATCTTTTCTGCCCTTTTAATCAATGTCTTATCATACTTCTGCAACAATTCCCTGGCCAGGTTCAGGTGCGAAACAGCACCCTTACTATCAGCATCATAAAGAATTGCTGGTTTCCCAAAGCTTGGAGCTTCTCCCAGTTTAATATTCCTCTGGATAATCGTCTCGAAAACCATTTGCTGGAAATGCTTTTTAACCTCGTCGACCACCTGGTTTGAAAGGCGGAGCCTGGAATCATACATGGTCAGAAGGAATCCTTCAATTTCCAGATCGGGATTCAACCTATTCTGAATGATTTTAATCGTATTCAGCAGTTTCCCCAATCCTTCCAGTGCAAAATATTCGCATTGCACAGGTATAATAACAGAATCGGCCGCGGACAAAGCATTAACTGTTATCAGTCCAAGGGAAGGAGAACTGTCGATCAGAACAAAATCATAATTATCCTTTACTGTTTCAATTACCTTCCTGAGTACCTTTTCCCGTTTGGGCAGGTTCAGCATTTCAATCTCCGCCCCAACGAGATCAATACTGGATGGCAGAATGTCTAGTCCATCGATCTCTGCATTGAGAATGATATTTGCCGGAGCAACCTCGTCAATCAGGCATTCATAAACACTTGTTTTGATGTTCTTGAGATCAAAGCCAAGTCCGGATGTAGCATTGGCCTGAGGATCCGCATCCACAATTAATACTTTCTGTTCCAGGACTGCCAGGCTGGCTGCCAGATTGATCGCAGTGGTAGTTTTACCTACTCCTCCTTTTTGATTTGCTATTGCTATTACTTTACCCATATTTTCTTTTCAATCCACGATATTTGTGGGCTTCAAATTTAACAACTTATGCAGCTTTACGCTTTTTTTATTCGGTTCTTATTGTAAACAATTTTCCATGCAGTTGTTAACAGCTTTTCAACACTCGACACTGATCTGATTATCTGCATTTTACAATTATAGTTCCGGAAAGAAACTTTTTTCCTGTCAAACTTGATTTTTATACCTGTTTTTT
>JAUUZM010000085.1 GCA_030589965.1 Bacteroides sp. | reverse complement strand
CCGCCATGAGATCTCCCGGCTCCGCTTACCATAAAGAGAGCCGCCAGGAAAGGGAGCTTATGTCCAACCGAATGATGCCTCCTGCTGCGGGATCTTCCCAGCATTGAAAAAATGAAGATCATAAAGAAAATTGAAAATAAACCGGCACCGGGAGAAGAGCCTTGTGATTTTTGCTGGATGTATTGCTCCATGGTGTATTCTCCACGAGAAAGATCCATAATAGTGGATGTCGCGGCGTTCAGTCCCCCATAATAATCCAATGCCTTAAAGCGAGGGATCATATCAAATTCCACGATGCGTTTGGTGTGTGCATCAGGTACTGCACCTTCGAGGCCGTAGCCCGAGGCAATAAAGACATCCCCATGTTTTCGGTCGGGAGAGGGATTGAGAAGGATAAGTATTCCATTGTCCTTTCCCTTGGTACCAATTCCCCATTTTTCACCGAGTTGAAAACTGTAATCGGAGATATCGTAACCTGAAATGTCATCCATGATGACCACGTAAATCTGGTTTGATGTCTGGTAATAGAATTCCTGGAGCTTTGCCTCAAGACTCTGTTTTTCATTAGAATTAAGAAGCTTTGAGAAATCATTCACCATTCTGGGAGGTTGCATGGGTTCAGGGAAATCCTGGGCAAACCCGGTTGAGACAGAGCTGATGATGAGAAGTATTGTTATTATTTTTTTCATTGCAATATAGTTTACTTGTCCCCAAATGAAATATCATCCGGCAGTTCATTAACATCTCCGTCCTGGTAAGGGAAATGCTCTTTCAGCTGCTCTCCGGCCAGGCGTATACCCGTTTCGAGTCCAGCACAAAACTTATTTTCCTGGAATTCTGTAAGCATTTTTGCTTTGATACTATCCCAGAAATCTTCAGGAGTGACAGCATTTATTCCGGCATCTCCCAGGATGGCAAACTTATGGTCATCCACAGCCAGGTAAAACAGGACCCCGTTCCGCTGTTCGGTTTTATGCATCCCCAGTCTTTCGAAAATATAGGCTGCATGGTCAAGTACGTCTTCTTTGCAGAGGCGTTCAATATGGACACGTATCTCACCCGAAGTATTCAATTCTGCTTCAACTACGGCTTTCTTGATACCTTCCTTTTCTTCTGTTGAGAAAAATTGTGATGGCTGCATATCTAAAATTCTACGATTGGTACTTTCTCACTTCCTTCGGCTGCTTCGAAATAGGGCTTCTGATCAAATCCGAATATATTCGCGCCTATCAGGGCAGGAAACTTGCGGATATAGGTATTATAGTTTCGGGTTGTATCGTTAAACTTTCTCCTCTCAACGGCAATCCTGTTTTCAGTTCCTTCAAGTTGTGACTGCAATTCAAGGAAATTCTGGTTTGCTTTCAAATCGGGGTATCGTTCTACCACTACCATAAGCCTCGATAGGGCAGAGCTGAGTCCATCCTGAGCAGCCTGGAATTGTTGAATGGAATTTGCATCCATGTTAGTGGGATCGATAGTAACTCCCGTAGCTTTTGCCCTGGCTTCAATCACGCCGGTCAGGGTTTCCTTTTCAAAGTCGGCATAACCCTTGACAGTGTTCACCAGGTTTGGAATAAGATCAGCTCTTCGTTGGTAAGAGTTTTCGACCTGTGCCCATTGGGCGGTTACTGATTCTTCCAATCCAACCATGCGGTTATAACCACAGGAGGATAAAAATGGCACGATGGCTGCCAGAAAAGCCAGGTGTATGAGATTTCTTCTTTTAATTTTCATGGGTTTTGTTGTTTGATCGATATTATTTAAAATATGGTACGATTATTACCCTACAAAATCCGATCCAGTCCCAAGACTTGTTGTATAATATAAAAGTTGACATGATTTAATCTTAAATTTGCCATCAAATCATGAAATAATGACAGATAAAGTTTTTAGAAAGCTTGTGGCGGAGGGTATACCTGGGATCATCCCTGCGCCAAAACCATATGATCCCGATGTAAATCATGCTCCCCGAAGGAAGGATATACTCTCTGTGGTGGAAAAAAAGCTGGCCTTACGAAACGCCCTGAGGTATTTTCCTGTGGATCATCATGAAGTTCTGGCCCCTGAGTTCGCAAAGGAGCTGGCAGACTATGGGAGGATTTATATGTACCGCTACCGTCCGGATTATAAGATATATGCCAGGAATATCGATGCCTATCCTCACAGGTCAAAGGAGGCTGCTGCCATCATGATGATGCTGAGTAATAACCTTGATGAAGCAGTGGCTCAGCATCCTCATGAACTGATCACCTATGGAGGTAACGGTGCAGTCTTTCAGAACTGGGCCCAGTACAGGATTACTATGAAATACCTGGCTGAGATGACCCATCAGATGACACTGGTACTGTATTCCGGGCATCCCCTGGGATTATTTCCTTCAGGTCCAGCTGCCCCCCGCGTGGTGGTAACGAATGGTATGGTTGTCCCGAATTATTCATCGCCGGATGACTATGAAAGAATGAATGCACTGGGGGTAAGCCAGTATGGACAAATGACGGCAGGTTCCTTTATGTATATTGGTCCCCAGGGAATCGTCCACGGTACCACCATTACCCTATTGAATGCAGGCCGGCTTAAGAGTGGCAGGGAAGAAGCTGATTTAGGAGGAATGGTATATGTGACTTCAGGTCTTGGCGGCATGTCAGGAGCCCAGTCCCGTGCAACAGAGATTGCCGGCGGTATCTGCCTGGTGGCGGAAGTCAATCCCAAAGTGGTTAAGATCAGGCATGAACAGGGCTGGGTAAGTGAGGTATTTACTGACCTTGATAAGATGCTACTCAGAACGGAGGAAGCCAGGAAAAAGAAAGAGGCAGTTTCCCTGGCCTACCAGGGGAATATTGTAGACCTCTGGGAAAAGCTGGCAGCCGAGGATATTGAAATTGAACTGGGATCGGACCAGACCTCATTGCATAATCCTTATGGCGGTGGATATTATCCGGCTGGACTTTCCTTTGAGGATGCCGGAACCATGATGGTTAAAGAACCGGATGCTTTCAGGCTCCGGGTGGCAGATTCTCTTAAAAGGCAGGTGAAGGCGATTAACACACTTACCGAAAGAGGCATGTATTTCTGGGATTACGGAAATGCATTTCTCCTGGAAGCCGGAAGAGCGGGGGCTGATGTATTCAGGCAGGAGGGAACTTATCGTTATCCTTCTTATGTGGAAGATATCATGGGTCCATTTTTCTTTGATTACGGGTTCGGACCGTTCCGTTGGGTATGCACCTCATCACTGCCGGAGGACCTGCAGACAACAGATGAAATTGCTACCAGGGTTTTAGAGAGCATGGCTCATAATTCACCACCGCAGATCAGAAGCCAGTTGCTTGATAACCTCAAATGGATCAGGGAAGCCGGGCAGAATAACCTGGTTGTTGGTTCACAGGCCAGGATTCTTTATGCTGATGCAGAAGGAAGAGTAAAGATTGCCAGGGCGTTTAATGATGCTCTTCGCGAAAAAAAGGTTTCAGGTCCCATTGTCCTCGGGCGGGACCATCACGATGTCAGTGGTACGGATTCGCCCTACCGGGAGACATCAAATATATATGACGGCTCGAGTTTTACTGCTGATATGGCCGTACAGAATGTCATCGGAGATTCATTCCGGGGCGCTACATGGGTATCCCTGCATAATGGAGGAGGAGTTGGATGGGGTGAAGTAATCAACGGGGGATTTGGCATGGTTTTGGATGGTTCTCTGGAAACTGAGAAAAAGCTGGAAAACATGCTGTTCTGGGATGTGAATAATGGGATTGCCCGTAGGAGTTGGGCCCGAAATGAAGCATCCATGTTTACCATTGACCGCGAGATGGACCGTTTCCCAGACCTTAGAGTTACTATGCCTAGCCTTGCTGACGATGAAATCATTGATAAGGCCATAAACGGGATTAAATAATGAATATTCTCAAGCGCGTTTTTCTTCTTGTTATTCTATTGATGGGAATTGGATTCACTTCATGTGAGGATCTCTTAAGTGATCTTGACGGAGGTGATCCCAGGGATAAATTGATTGATACCTGGAAGGTTGAAGAAACCATCGGATCAAAAAAATCTACAATGGAGGTTTATTATGTTGATTTCTTCAAACATCCTGATGATTCAAGCAAGGTTGTGATTACTAACTTCTATAATGTGGATGCAGTGGCGGAGGCTGTTCTCAGCGGTAATTCTTTAAGTCTGCCTCTGCAGGATCTTGACGGAGGCTTTACCCTTAGCGGGAAGGGTGAAATTCAGGGCAGCAAAGCCAATGAAATTATCTGGACCTATTCGGTTGATGATGGCAGCGGAGTTGCTGAAAATATTAAAGAAGTATATACACGGCTTACTTTTTGAACATTAGTTCATAGATTCTGCTTATCTCATTTTCCAGTTCTGCTATGCTGATATTCCTGCTTTTCCTGAGGTATTCCTTGCCATCAAAATAAACAAGTAAGGTAGGGGCCGTGAATATCCGGTTTTGTCCAGCTATCTGAGGTGATTTTTCGATATCAATCCACAGGGTCTCCATTTTCGGGAAGCTATCCGATATAAGTGCAAGAACCTTGGGTTTGAGTACCTTGCAAACATTGCACTGTTCCGTTGAAAAATAGCTTAGAAGAGCAGGGGATTTTTCTACAAAGTCTCTGTAATCGTTCAGATTATAGATTGTTTTCATTAAAGGCTTAGTATAGCATACTTGCCTCAGTATGCATCCGTATTGATCATAATCAGGGCACAATCCTTAACAATCTCAATACCTTGACTTTTCAATATATCCTGTAGCTCAGGGTTTTCGGCACCCGGATTAAAAATTACCCGTCTGGGTTTCAGACTCTGGATATACTCGTAAAATTCCTTTTGTTTTTTAACCCCCATGTAAATTAAAACCGTGTCCACATTTTCCACATGAGGCATCCCGGTAAGGATCTCTGTTTCCTTAATAGTCCCGGCGCGGAATCCAAGCGCTACGACTTCATAATCGTTACGAAGCAATGCTTTCACAGCTTTGCATGAATACCTGTCTGGATTATCAGTAGCCCCGAGAACAATCGTTTTTTCCATTTTACTGGCTTCTTGTGATCCGAATAGTCCCATAATTTAGAAATTTTTAGCTCAAAACAAGCAGTACAACCGCATAGGCTGAAATCCCCTTCTCTTCACCTACAAAACCCAATCTCTCGGTAGTGGTCGCTTTAATGGACAACTGGTGCTCATCTATACTAAGTACATTAGACAGTACCTTTACCATTTCAGAAACATGTTTACTGATTTTTGGTTTTTGAAGGCAAACGGTACTATCGATGTTTGATATTTTATAACCGTAGAACCGGATCATGTTGATGGTTTTTTCCAGCAGAACCTTACTATCAATATCTTTAAACTCTTCTTCAGAATCAGGAAAATGTTTACCAATATCCCCTAATGCCAGAGCACCCAGCATGGCATCGCAAATGGCATGGATCAGTACATCTCCGTCTGAATGGCCTACCGGACCTTTGTCAAATGGTATAGAAATACCACCCAGTACAAATGTACGACCTTCTTCAAGCCTGTGTACATCATAGCCGATGCCAATGCGCAAACTCATAATGCTAAGATAGGGAAAAAACAGATTCCAGGTGAGACTCAAAACTGGAGGTGGTACCGGAGCTCTGAGAAAACTTAAAATCCCGGTTTGCCGAACTCGAATCCAAGTGTAAACCTCAGTGTATTGGCCAGAGGATTGTTTTGTTTAACCGGTACCAGGTATGAGAAATCAAGAGCGAAAACATTCAGTCTAAGTCCAATCCCAAGTGTGAAATATTTTCTGTTTCCCTTGGTTTCATGCTCATAAAAATACCCTCCACGTATGGCGAATTGTTCCCTGTACCAGTATTCCATACCAATACCAACCATAATTTCATTCACTTCTTCACGAAAAATACTGCGGGTCCCATCATCCATCAGAACGCCCGGAGCATCGTAGAAAGACTGGACCATGCCAACGGGTGTAGCCACGTTGGGATTTTTGCCAAATTTAATCTGCTTATCTCCATTTGGCAAAAAGATTGGACCGCCAAGACTGTCTGTATCATAAATGGGTGGAGTTGGTACAAGTAATTTATTGAAGTCTGCAGTAAAGGTGATGGTATTATAGTCGTCCATTTCAACAGTAAGCGCCGCACCAAGCTTCAAATTGATCGGAAGGAAAGCCTTATCTGATGTCTCCGTATAGGACACTTTGTTACCCATATTTGCAATATTGACTCCAAAAGCGAGTGTACCATCTTTGCTTCCCAGAATCATATCAGTATTCCTGTAATAAAAGGCAAGGTCTCCGGCAATGGCCATGGCTGCCTTTGATTCGGCACCTCCGACGAAAGTCCCACCCGTCAAATCGGAGCGGATAAACCGAAAAACTATACCTCCTGAGAAGCGGTCGGTCAGGAGCCTGGAGTATCCTGCATCAATGGCAAATTCATTGGGGACATATATACCCTGAGGTGTACCGTAATTATTTGTAAATATTATTTGTCCAAGACTAAAATACCGCAGTGAGGCACTGATAACCTGCTTATCCCCAAATTTGTAAAATCCTGCCAGATAAGCCAGGTTAATATCATGGATAAGTTTTCTCAGCCAGGGAGTATAAGATAATGCAATCCCGCTTTCACTATCGATAAAAGGATACTTTGCCGGATTCCAGTTCTGGGAGTTCACATCCGGAGAGGTTGCAACTCCAACATCACCCATGGCACCGGATCTTGAATCGGGGGTAATTGTCATAAAAGGGACGGCGGTTTGAATAGCATTTAGCTGGGGACCGCTGGCGATTGATCCATTTTGTGCAGTTATGGTATAACTACCTGTTAATAAAATGGATATGATCAGGGAAATGGACAGGCGCTTTCTCATTCTGGGCGTCTTAATATCGTTTTAAGCGTGACAAATATAAAGTTAATTTCCTATCTAACGCGGATTCTAATTTAATATTACCAGCTTTTCATATTTTTCAGATATATGTCCCATTGAGGTCCTTACTTTTAATCTGTAGATATAGACCCCACGTCCAATTTTTCCACCGTAATCGTCCTTTCCGTCCCATTCTATTGGTCCAACTCTATATCCTGAAGCAGGCTGCTGATAATCAATGGTTTTTACTAGTTTTCCTGAAATGGTGAAAATCTGAACCATGACATCCAGGTCTGCATTCGGCTGGTTATGCTCAAAGAAAAACTGTGTATATGTAGTAAAAGGATTCGGGTAGTTCAATACATGGTTGAGGATTAAGTCCTGTTCGGTATTAACAGTAAACTCTATAATCTGCTCGGAAGAATTATTGTGAACATCCCAGACTTTTACCTTCAGACTGTGCTGGCCTGCTTCAAGGCTTTTAAAATTGTACAGGATCTTGCCGCTTTTATAAGAATCAGTATCGGCTTCATAATAATCATTTAACACAATGGTTTCATTGGTATTGTCATCAAGTATAGCAGTGAGGTCATGTCCTATACCGTTTCCGATGGTATTTATACCATTACTGTCGCTGACATAGGCAAGGAGTATGGGATTATCATCTGTCATCCCTCCGAATACGAAGTTTTCGTCGTTCATGAATACCTCCAGTTCGGGTCCATCACTATCATTAATGACTGAATCTGCTGATCCTCCAATGATAACATTAAGGAAAGATCCACTTGCATCCTCAAGGCTATTATCAGCGTAAAAACTGAGCTTACCAAAATCATAATTATATGAGATGTCTTTTGGTACAATGAAGCTGAAGCTAAACCTTCCGTTTGTAACAGATGCCTTACCCTTATATAAAACCCGGTTTCTTAAAGAGAAATCTGTTTTTAGAGAATTATCATCATTTTTCAAGGTTGTTATATCAGATGCTTTATCGAGAATGGTTGGATAAATGACCCCGTTGAAATTGTTCAGTTCATTTCCATTTACATCCTCCATATATCCCTCCACGGTTACTTTACTCAAGGCTTTGAGAGTATCTACCGATGTTTCTACGGAATTTCCGTTTATAGACTCTACGCGGACCCTGTGTTTGGGATAGGCCAGTTCAATTGCAGGATCTCCCAAAAGGGTAAAATTGCGTTTATTTACCTCACCGGAGACTCCGTTCTTGGTCAAACGGATTATATCTCCCAGCCTGTGGTTCCTGCCCTGGGAATCTTTAATAAAAGCATATTTATAAAACTGTTCATTCAATTGATGATTTGGACCTGAATATACCAGGCGGGTGGTGGTAAGGAGAGCTATTCCTCCGCCATCCGGATTCAGAAGTACCAATTCCCCTGCTGAAGTGGCTTCGTATTCGTCAAAACGGCTGAATTCGCATGTTGCTGTCATAAACAGGGGAAGTCTGTCTTTATTTTCCCAGGAAAGTATATCCTCAATATTCATGACCCTTTCATGGGCCAGTCCCTTGGTGCCTCCATGACCGGTATAATTTATGATCAGAGCACCTTTCTCCATTCTCTGGTTAATAGCTTCATTAACAGCTGGGTACCGGTCTCCTGAAGGAGTGGTTACCTGGTTATAAGCATCAAGGAATATTTTTCCGATAGAAAAATCAGGATAATTTGTTTCCATATAGCGGGCAAGCTCATCGGCCTGGTTCAAATGAATATTATGGTCTTCATCATCGCCTATAAAACAGATTGAATTTCTCCAGTCCCCCATTTTATCCGTCTGATCATAGGATAAGGTTTTATTCAGAACATACCCTGCTTCTTCTGCTGAAGAGACTGGGAAACGCCCTACACCAATATCCACAAGTCCACTATACCCTCCTTCTGAATCATCCAGTAATCCGAAGAAATCATCCGTCACAAAGCTATAGGTAGGTGAGAGGGAATTAGCTGACTGATAGGTTGGTATGAGGTTGGTATTACTGGGATCATTGCCTTTATTGTCATAGGAGCCATCTCCAAAGAGCAACACGTACTTTGGCATTTCATCGGGTGTTCCGGCACGATCGTACAGCATCTTAAGAAAATCCCTGATGGCTGAAACATCCCTGCTTCCTGATGAAAATTCATTGTAGATCTGCTGGGGAGTTACGACCACGGTATCCAGTCCGTCGTGACTATTCCTATGAGCAGCCAGGGTTCTGGCCGATGAAATGAATTCAGGAGCACTCACGATGACATAATTTTTTCCTTTAAGGGAATGGAGATTCTGGTTTGAAACCGGACCTACATCCTCACCTTCGATAACAGGTGTTAAAATGCCCGAAGAAGGATTAAAGGCGATAAACTCCCTAAGCTTTTCAGTAGAGGCAGAAAACCTCAGGGTGTTTCCCTGAAGGGAGGTTGCCATTCGAAGCGGTTTGACAGGATCCGTGATATCCCAGACCTCAGTTCCGTTGGAGGCAGCACTAAGTACAAATTCAGTAATTCTGCCTGATCCTACAGAGAGCCGGTCACGGAATATCATTGCACCGGCTGACATGTCCAGGTTCCTCCTGGCATTCAGGTTGATGCAATTCAGCCAGGCTTCCGCGGAAGGCGCATTTTTGATATACCGTAGTCCGAGATCAATATCCTCCGATGCAGACCTGAAAGTATAATTCCCTGTTCCTGCATATGCATATGTAGCCGCATAGTTGGTAAGGTTCGTTCCTTGCATAGATATGCTTCCCAGCAGGTTTCCGTTGGCATTGACCTGCATGTTTGTTTGTCCGGATGACCGTCCTGCAGTTTCTACCCTGACCCTGATATCCTCATTAGGGAGGAGTCCGGCAACCTTAAAAGGAAATGTCTGATCTGTAAGGATATCGAAATGTTCACCGTACCATTCCCGCCCTGATCTGATCAGATTAATATCTTCTGTCTCATGGTGGTATAGATCGTCGTACCCTGAGCTGGTGTAGTTTGCAGTGGAGGTGGGTGAGGGCGCATCCGGCAGAGTATTTCCTTTTCCCAGGTCCGATGTAAGAAAATAATAGGTCCAGTCTGAATAATCATGTAGTTGCCGGGTGAAAAAATCCTGAACAGAATCATATTTCCATACATGGGGTGACTGCCCGTAAAAAAGAATTTT
>JAUUZM010000101.1 GCA_030589965.1 Bacteroides sp. | reverse complement strand
TGTCCAATATCTTGAGGCCAGCATGTCAAGGCATTCATATGCCTGCCGGGCATTGCCCAGATGTGCTGCGGAGACACCCAGAAAGTATAATCCGTAAGCCATGGTTCCTCCCTTAATATCTTTCCTGTAGTCAAGCCGGTCCTCAATGGCCTTGGTACATGCCGTTCTGAGCATCTCGGAGGTATCAATTTCAGGATCAAGTTCATAGAATAATGGATAGAAATGTGAACAATGCCGGTGAGCATTGTTGTTTTCTATTCCGGGCCAGATCCATTCTTTGAATCCTCCGTCAGCCCCTACATCATAGGTAGGCAGATTCGCGATAATTCTCTCCCATAAATCAATTCTTGACTGCTCAGGATCAATTAAACCTTTCTCAGCAAGTGACAACATATTCCTGAGCAATTGCTTGATGCTGGCTATGTCCATGGTGGCATTTGGCAATACGGAGGTACTGATATCAAGCGGGCCAATTTCAGGGGAATAGGAAGGATTCACTTCGTATTTCCCTTCCCGCTCAAACAGGTATTGTTCATAAAATCTGGCAGAACCGTCCATAAACGGGATGGCCTGTTCCCGGAGAAATTCCTCATCCGCCGTATATAACCAGTAATCATAATAATACTGGGATGTCCACGCTGCACCGGCCGGCCAGAACAGGCCCGGGAATCCGGTCTCTCCTCTCCAGCTGAAATGATACACTTTACCATCATTGCTTGTTTTGGACGGGACCCATATTCCGTCAATATTGTAAAGATCGTTTGCATTCTTCCTGAAATCATTAATGAATCCTGTCATATAATCCAGGTAGGTCCGCATGATCTCAAAATGATTGCCTGACAATCCCGCGGCAATGGCCGATTGCACGTTCCCGTCCTGGGTCATATCACCTGACCATCCGGCCCTCCATTTTGTGCCCCAGATCCCTTTCAGGTTTGGCGGATATACCCCTGAACTGGAAATTGAACCATACCTTGATGCATAAAAGAGCCTCTGCATCATAGCATTACTGACGGTGCCAAGGGGATTCTCTGCGATAAGTTCTTCACTGGTTTGGGTTTCTGCCACCTCCTCATCAAGCATAAACTCCACCCGGTTGAACATCTCTCCATGGATGGCCAGATGATCGGAGAGCAAACGCTTGAAATCAGTTTCACTATTGTTCAGTTTTGGATACAATTCAGAGAAGGGAATCCCATTGCGCTCAAAATCAGTCTGAACCATGGTGACCAATAGAATTTTTTTTGCTTCCCGGACCTCCAAGTGTCCCTCATTTTCTACAATCGTACCTCCGGCCGGGATCACCCTGGTAAGCATATTTACTTCCTTAAGGGAACCCTCCCATTCCTTTTTGAAATTCATCTTAAAGGTCAGAATATTCCCATCTATACCCGTTTCAGCAGACAGAATATTTTCTTCAAAGAAGACATCCTCCTTCCAATATTGCCTGGAATTGGTGTCAATTTCAAGATGTTCGTGCCAGAAATTGCAATCAAGCAGAGCACCCGTAGGACTCTCGATCTGCATTACGGAAGTTCCGCTGGCCCTTGAGACAAATAACTTCCTGTGAAATACATCCTTTCCGTCACTCCAGGCAATGGTTGTCAGACCATTCTCCCAGTCGGTGGACCGGGCATATCCACCCGATGCATTGGTTCCGGGCATATCAAAGACCAGGTATCCCGAAGGTATATAACTATCCGTCCACCAAATGGGATCGGGATAACCCATCTTCTGGCCCACATCCCAGATATCTTTGACCGCCCTGTTGCCTTCAATATTGTAAATCCACTCCCTGTACTTTTCCATGTGTTCCCAGACTGGTGGTGCAGGCATTGGTTTGTATACCGGGCAATAAAGCAGTTCATGACTGAAAAGGATCCTGTCTTGTTCGACATTTCCAGGTACCAGGGCACCTATGGTCCCGTTCCCGGTGATCAGATTGTCATCTTTACGTTCAGCCGGTACGGTGCTGACAAAGCCTTTGTCAGGGTGTTCCAGGTACAGGTCTGCCCAGGGTCCCTCAAACCTTGTACAGGAAATGAAAGCTGTAAAAATCAGCAGGTAACCTATACACATTTTGTTCATGCAGACCTGCTTGAATTTTACTAAATAGTATCGCATATCTTCTATGTTTTTTGGTTTAGGTCTGTCTGAAATTTTCCAGGATCTATCTGGATTCTACCGCATGTGCCTGTTTGTACTCTTCCCTGGTCAGGTTAAGTTCTTCGGAATGACCTGCAGTTTTATTCCTCAATTCTTCAAGTAATGTGCTTCCCTCGTATTCTTCAATCAGATTTATCAATTCTTCAGGGTCATCCTCCAAATTGAAAAGCTGTTCGAAATCAGGCTTTCTTCCTGAGAAATCCAGGTCGCTTTCTACATATCTTCCAACACCATCATACATCCTGATATATTTCCATTCACCTGTCCGTATGCCTTCACAAAAGGGATTATCCCTACCTGTGTACAAACTTTCAAGGAAAAGTTCCTCCCTCCAAATGATATCTTCCCCCTTCATTAAAGGTCTGAGGCTCATCCCTTCCATTTCTGAAGGAACTTCTATTCCGGCATAATCGAGGATGGTAGCAGTGATATCCAGGCTGGAAACCAGCTTGTCAACAGTGCACCCCCGTAGAGATGCTTTTAAGCCGGGATCAAAAACGAAACAGGGGATCTTGGATGTAATGTCATATAGGAGGGCTTTGCCTCCCATTCCATATTCACCCATCAGCAATCCATGATCACTTCCGAAAATGATAATGGTTTTACTGGTGAGACCTCTTTTCTCCAGGCTGGCCACAAGGTCCCCTACAATCTTATCCAATCCGGATATTTGCTGATAATAACGGATATGGTGTTCTTTTACTGATACCGGATGATAGTCATAAGTATAGGTCCGTGTCGCCCTTCCCTGACTCTGGTCAAGGACTTTTTTGGGAATATGGAGGTAAGGATCTGTGGCTGTTTCAGCAGGGATCTCAATATCTATGTCGCGATAAAGCTTATCATAGAAAAGATGCCCAATAAGTTTTGGATTCTCATTGGCCGGTATCATCATGTCCTCGGCCTCTGCATTTCCAGGGTACATGGATCTGGTCTGGCTGCCATGTGGGACATTGAAACTCACAGAAAGGCAAAACGGTTTATCCATGGATCTTTTATCCAGAAAATCTTCTAAGGCTTCCCCCATTATGGGAGTTATTATCTCATTCGTTGCTTTATGGTAGGGTGTCGTTGACGGGGAATCTTCCTCGTGGGGAAAAAACTTTGTCCATCCGTCATGCCCCCACCAGTAATCAAACTTCTCAGAGGCATTTCCTCTGAATGTGTAATACTCCACCCCGAACTTTCCGATGAACCCTGTATGGTATCCATTTTTTCTCAGAAGTGCCGGGTAGGTTTGCTCCCATTGATCCTCAGTCAGCTTATAGGAAGAAGTGAAACCAACTCCGTGTATCCGCTCATGCATACCAGTAAGAAGTGAGACACGGCTGGGCGAACAAACCGGTTCGGCAATATAGGTATTACTGAAGCGCACTCCACTGTTTACCAGGTCATCGAAATTTGGTGTTTTTACCCATGGATGTCCCATAATACCAAATGTATTGTCTCTCTGGTCATCGGTAAAAAGAAATATAATGTTCGGCTTTTGTGTGATCTCCTCGGTACAGCCGCCAATAGCTGCCAGGCATCCGAACAGGATAGGAATGTACCTCTTCATTTTGATTTATATTATGAGTTCTTTACCGTCAGTACTATTGTCTGTCCCCCAGACATTTTCATTTTTATTGTCTCCCGGTCGTTCTCACCCGGATCTGTTATCATTGTCCGGCTGTCATTGGGTATACAGGCTACAGCAACAAGCGCAAGCAAAGTCTGCAGGACTGCAAGTAATATTTGGCGTTTAATGTTTCTCAATGTTTGCATTTAATTCTCTGGATAACGGGGATCGGATACCGATTTTTTTTGGAATATGCCTTTGATAAATCCTGTTTCAACTTTCTGTTCAGGATGGAATTTATCGGAAATCATATATCGTAACAGGCTATATTTTAATTGGTTTGCCACAGGCAAATCATCATCGATATTGAACCCGCAAGCCAATAATTTTCCTTTCCCAATTTTAAATTCAAAGATGCCTCCGATTTTATTGTTTCGGTGGAAGTCGTCAACAGGCTGAGCAATGGGTTTGTACGCGGCAGGCATCTGATTCAGTATAAATCCTTTTGAATCCCGGTAAATTGTTTCCCACTGCCAGTTACCATGGGAGTCTGTAGGAAAGTCGGCAAAGGCAGGGTGCTCATTATTTAATAAAAGCCCAATGTTTGTTTTACCCTGTCCGGGGAAAAAGGACAGAGACCAGTATAGAGGATAGAAGTTAAGATAATCCGAAGATACTTCATTGCCCAGACCATGTGCCATAAGTAAAACTTTTGCCCCACCTTGGAGTTTTTGAATAATTTCATCTGTAAGCATATTGGTAACCAGGACATCAGAAAAATTATCCTCGGGCAATTCATGGGGGTAAACCCAGAATTCCCATGAATTGCGAAATTCAGTTCCCGATACTGCCAGTTCCAAACATAGTTTTTCTGCTCTGTTTACAGAGCTGAGATCAAATCTGATTTCGCCCAGGTTGGTCAATTTACCCGTTTCAAATTCATGGACCTCAAAATCCCCTTTTGCCAATTCTTTTTCGGAATCGCCAACTATTCTCCAGCTACAGATTGCCTGCAAATTATATTGCCCGTAATGGGATAATTGGGCGCTTGCTTTAAACTCTTCCTTGTTTTCCCAGACAAATTTTTCCATGCGAAGAAGAGGTACCGTTGAACTGCAATGTTGCCTGAAAATTTCAGGAGTCGTAATGCCTTTGCTTCCCCAGTGGCTATCCATCCATCCGATCAGAGCCTCACCCTGGCCCTGGTAATCCTGCATGCTCAGTAACTGAAACCCGGCGCAAGAGGATGTTCTTAAAAACGACTCAATCTCATATTTATACATCAACTGGTTTAATGCCCCGGATGCATTGCAAAACACCTCATCCTGGTCAACAATCCCATTTTTTGCGGCTACCAACTTAAATCCCTCAAGATTCCGGGCCTTCAAAACACCGCTGTATTTCTCAATTTCACTCCATTTAGGGTAAACGGGCCATTGCCCTATCTCATGTGCAATGATGGGAATATCCATTTTCCCATAGCTTTCCTCGAAGTCCCAGTTTGTCCGCGGTCCATTCAGTCCGCGTGTACGGCCAATACCCTGAATATTATGGGTGGCTGAATAGTCGTCAGCCTCTGTGATTTTCCGAGCTGTGGATACGGCATACAACCTGCGGGGGTCATGGTTTTTCAGTTCTGCTACCCAGTCTTTCATCACGTTAAAATCCGAATTGCCCAGTTCATTCCCGATACAAAACATAGTAAATGAGGGATGGTTCCCATAGACATCAACCATCCTGTTCATTTCAGCCACTACAAAACTGTCACGAGATGCATCATATCCCAGACCTCTGGGACGGCCCCTGGTGTTCATTTCAGGACGCCCCCTTTCAGTATTGTCAATACTCATCCACCAGTCAATCCAGATTGAAGCTTCGACCTGCAGGTAGATCCCAATGCGATTGGCCGCTTTGAATGCTGCTTCCGGGGGACACCAGGAATGGAAACGGGCATGGTTCAGGCCATATTCCTTATAGATTCTGAAGATACGTTCCCAGTCCTGAATATCACAGGAAGCATACCCGTTTATCGGGAAATGAACACAATCCAGGTTCCCACGTAAAAATACAGGCCGTTCATTGATCAATATATTTGTGCCATCATGGCTCACTTCGTAAAACCCAAATTCGGTTTCAAAGGAATCGGATTGATTTTTCGAAATAATGTTCGTTTTCAGTATATAAACCTCCGGAGTGAATTCACTCCATTTTTGGAGTTTGCCATCCAGGGGTAATACTAGATCAAAATTGTTCTCCCCGGGATTTGCCAGGTATGAATATCTGCTTTTCAGAACTATTCTGCCTGAAGAAAGAGAGATAATCTCATTTGTTATTTTTGTCATTTCTTCAGATCCTGAATTAACAGATACTTCTATCCTTAATTCATCACCGGTGATGTCCGGGAATGTTTTCACACCTGAAATGTACAGATCATCATTTGCCAGGAGTTCCATTTTACCCACAATCCCGTTCCATATGCTTTGAGTATACTCACCATAAGCGTGCCCCTTGTCTCCAATATTGTGGATCATCTCATTATCAACCTGAATGGTAAGTTTATGGGAGCCGGGGGGTATTTTCCCCAGTTTATGCCTATGCGGAGTACCCAGAGCATCCTGGACAGAAAGTTCCTTATTATCAACAAATACGCGTGATTCCCATAAAACCCTTTCCAGAAAAAGTTCAACATTTTTACCCTCCCACGAAGGCGGGATTAAAATTTCTTTTTGATACCAAGCTTTTCCAATGTATTTATAATCGGATGTCAGGATGCCATAGTCTGACCCTGTTGTTTTTACTCCAAATCCGGCTTCGGCCAGTGAGCCTGGCAGCAGGATCTCTCCGGCAATTTTTGCAGCGGGACTATTCTTCAGTTGTTCATTTTCCGAATCAAGCTTGACATGCCATTTCCCAATGATGCTGGTCTTGTGTCCGGCATTGCCGGGACTATGAGCAACGACAGCTATATCTTTGAAATAATCTTTCACGAAAGGAGTATATCCTATCGAAATGGAGTCTCCGATAATCAATACTTTAGGAAGTTTATTGGTATGGGCAGCAAACAGAAATACTGCAACAACTAAAATAATTATAATGTGTATTTTTCGATACATTGTATTGCTTCTATTGTTCAATCTATAGATTTAGGCGTTACCTTTTTACAGTAAATCCGGCATCTTGTTGTATTCTAAGCAGATCTTTTAATTCTTTTACAATCTCAGGATATTTGTCGGCAACATTGTTCTTTTCTACCAAGTCAGTCTCCAAATTGTAAAGTTCCTCTTCCACTAGTTTCCATTTGCCTTTTCTGATGGCAAACCTTCCCTGATAATCATGCATCACAAGACTTTCTCTTACCTCTTTCTTCTTTCCGGTAATTAAGGGGAATGCATCAAAACTATCTTCTCCCATATTATTATCTAATTCATAACCAATAATATGAGAAAATGTAGCCATTATATCAACGAGACAGATTAGTCCATTATTTTTTGCACTGGATTTCACAAATCCATCCCACTTAATAATTAAAGGAATTCTGTGTCCGCCTTCCCATCTTGTTGCTTTATATCCTTTGAGTTCTCCACAGCTTCTGTGTCCGAAATCTGTTTCAAATTTCCCGCCATATTTGCCTCCCTGACCATCAACACCTGTTCTTTTCGCTCCATTATCACTGGTAATTATAACCAGGGTTTTTTTGTCAATATTAAGTTTGTGCAAGGTTTTATCTATTTCACCAACCATCCAGTCAAACATTTGCACATGATCTCCTCTTTCTCCTGCCTGACTTGAACCTTTTAGAAAATCAGGAACATTATTTGGTCTGTGAGGAGCTTCTGGAGTTAAGTGTAAATAAAACGGTTGATTGTTATTATTTTTTACATGTTCTGTAATAAAATTGATTGCTTTAACGGTATAAATGCTATCAACTAGATATGGTTGCCAGTCAACGTCTATTAAAGAAGGGCCAATATCTTTCTTCCTGTGCCAGTCGATTATTTTTTGAGGTATTTCTTTTTCACTATGTTCGTAAATAAAATAGTCGATGGGCTTAAAATTATTTGCAACAATCTTATGATTTTCAATAAATGTTATCGGAAAAAGATTTTGGGCAGCTGCAGTTACAAAAGAATAATCAAAACCGAAATCTTCAGGACCTCTACCCAAATAACCCTTAGAATAATCAACAGGCTCTTCATCTTCCCAACCCAGATGCCATTTGCCAATTTGAGCAGTATGATAGCCTTTAGATTTCATCATATTGCCAATGGTATTACGATCAGGTTCAATTAAACTGCGTGTATATCCGTCCCACAGGACCTCTTTTTTTAATCTGCTTCGCCAGCAGTATCTGCCTGTCAAAACAGCATATCGTGTTGGGGTACAAACTGATGCCGGACTGTGCGCATTTGTAAATATTGTTCCCTCAACAGCAATCTCGTCGATGTTTGGAGTTTGAATTTTCTCCGCTCCATAACAACCAAGGTCACCATAACCGAGGTCGTCAGCCATGATGTAAATGATGTTGGGATTATTAAAAGAAGATCTACACCCCGAAATTATAATTGTAATAATCCCAAGAATAAACAATGTGCTAATATTTCTAACCCTCATTGTTGACATTTTTATACGTTTAAACTTGTTCTGTCACCTTATAAGAAATAAAAATATTGTAGGATTAGTGCCAGGATTTAAAACAATAACTGTTACAAGCTAGTTATTTCGTGATAGGTTTCGTTTTTCTGAGGTTTCGGTCTGTTGATTTTATGGTCCTTCAGAAACAGATCGTTATCATAGATCTCACCCCTGGCAGGTTCAGAATAAGCCTCTTTCATAACTTCTTTCAATTCAGACAATACCTTGCTCTCAGATGAAGCAATATTATTTGTTTCTCCAGGATCTTGTTTCAGGTTATACAGTTCCCAGTTTATCAGGCCTTCCTCTTCCGATAATGTGGCATAAGCTTTCCATATCCCTGAACGAACAGCATGCTGTTTGCCGGCTAACCAGAACAGATAGTCATGGTGTTGCTGATCTCCCTTTCCAAGCAGGGTTGGAAGAATGGATAGCCCGTCACATCCTGCAGGCACATCCACTCCCGCAAGGTCTGCCGCAGTGGCCATAAAATCAGGGAAGTAACAAACCAGGTCAGTTTTGACACCTGGCTTGATCTTTCCCGGCCACCGTACGGCCATGGGTACTTTGATTCCTCCTTCATAAACATTTCCCTTATTCCCTCTGAATTCTTCCCCGGTTTCAGGATTGACATTCGGACCAAACAGGCCGCGGGGATTCTCTTCCGAACTGAAATAATTTGCCCCTCCGTTGTCCCCAGTGAAAAATACAATCGTCTGATCATCGATCCCCAGCTCTTTCAACAGTTTGAATATTTCACCGATCTGGGTGTCTGCCATGTGAAGCAGGGCAGCATATCGAATGCCATCATCTTCTTTCCATGATCCTTCCGTTCTCCATCCCTTATCAGCGAATAGTTTGTAGGATGGATGGTCATCCGGTATTCCCCATAGACCATGGGGAGGAGTCCAGGGT
>JAUUZM010000041.1 GCA_030589965.1 Bacteroides sp. | reverse complement strand
TTTTTTTCTGTTTGTCCATTCACCGTGCTTGTACAAATGAGCAAAAGGAATAGGGTTGCGAGTGCATTAATATATTTTCTCATAAAATTTATTTCTTGTTTAATTCAACACCTCTACCAACTGTATCCCCACCTGCTGGTCATCCTCGCAATTATAAATGACCCGTCCCTTATCCATGTCGAACCGGTTGCCGGCCACAATGCCATTGTATGCCGGGAATGTACCTTTAAAAAGTGCTGCATGGCCAACGGGTGTCTCTGTATGGGCATGCTGAAAGTGGGCGTTTGTGTAATGCGTTCCTTTCTCCATAAGATAGCGAAAGCTGTCCTCAGACAGGTCCAGCAGTGCAAACATCTTCCCGGCCACCTTGAAGACCAGGGCTGTGTCATTAAATGGGAACCCTTCGGTGACGGCTGGTTTGCTGATGCAGTATTCGTGGATTTCTTCGTTGTTCATTCGTACCAATTTTGATAATCAAGCTGAATGTCGATATTAATGAGATATTCACCATCGTCTTTCCTGATTTGTGTACCAATATCTATTTGACCATTCAGGTTTAAATTCCCTATCCTGACAGTGCTTAGAAATATCCTGTGTTGATCGTCCACCTGTTCATCCGCAATACTGTATTTATCATTCAATACAACCGGTTCTGAGGAATCATCCAGAATAAAACTAATGTCATATTCATTCTTCCATTCAGTGGCACTTTTCAACTTTGCCTTTTTACCGTATGTCCTGATAAACTTAAGGATCACCTTGATCTCAAGGGTATGGGACACCCTCAATTGGTCTGTGAATTGTAAAGTGAAATTTGCTTTCCTGTCCACCACCTCGGGGGTATATGGATTAGGGCATTTGAATACGATTTCTTCACTTTCATTGAGCTTTTTCCTGAAACGGGACATAGATTCCAACTCCCGTTGATATCTGCTGTTGGGAAAGCGTTCGGAAAATGCAGATACATGTTTTTCGCGGAAATCATACTGGTATCCCCTTTTGATAAGAAAGTAATATGCAACTTCCGCCTCCTTGTCATTCCCCTCACTGATAATTTTCTCCAGGGTTTCCTGCTGATCGATATTCCCTATCCGTGATTCAATTTCTTCAACTGATTCATTTAGTACGACTTCCGTTCCATTGCCATAAGTGATTTTCCAAATTTCTGATTTGCCCAGGGAAGCGACTTTATTATTGGTCCGTCTGATAAAAACCCTATCCTCTGTAACTGAGGTAATTTTTCCAGTGTAATTGTAACCGGCTAACATATGAACCTCATCCTGTGCTGTCAAGCCTAAGGTTGCCAGTAAGAAAATCCAGGAGAAAAAAATTCTTTTCATTGAAGTAATTATATTAACCATAGATCGCAAATAATAATTCCCTTGCATATTCAGTTTTGGTGTATGAAAGGTAGCCAAGAAATGCAATAATGCCAAATAATGTATTGGTATTCAGGAAACTGGCATTAACTAATTGAGATTTGGTTTTCAAATGATGCAATCGGCAAATCCGGATTTGCTCAAAAAGAATTTTAGGATTGATCCCATGGACTAAATGCATTTTCAATATGCTCAATCTGGAAGTTCCCCCTCTTTCCGGTCAGCAGGATCACATCAAAACGTACCCCAACATCAAGGTGTTTCCACTTCAGATAGGCTTCCGCTGCCCTGATCAAAAATTTCTGTTTGCTCCAGGTGATATGTTCTTCAATCCGCTCAGCCCCTATTGACTTTCTTACTTTTACTTCTACAATGATCAACTCCCCATTGAAATCAGCTATCAGGTCAATTTCCTTATGTCCGCTCCTCCAGTTTTGTTCAAGAATTCTGTATTGCTTGTTAATAAGGAATTCCCGGGCAAGATTTTCTCCTTCCTTTCCGATTTCAAGATGCTCTGACATATTATTTCCTTGCTTGCAGGTACTCCATTATGCTTCCATCTGAATTAACCTCAAGATGGACCTCTCTGCCCAGAATCATTGCCAGGTTTGGTTCCTGGTGCCCTGCCGGAAATCCGAAACTTACAGGAAAATCATATGCATCCACAGCCTCCATAACAATTTCGTAGGCGTTTTTACCGAATGGAGTATCGTTGTCATGCATATCTGTCATTCCCCCGATAACTAAGCCACTCAGATGTTCCAGCATACCAGCCAGGCTAAGATTCAGCATCATCCGGTCAATATGGTAAAGGTATTCATCCACATCCTCCAGGAAAAGAATGGCTCCCCTGGTAGGGATCTGATATGAAGTACCGGTAAGGCTGTATAGGACGGACAGGTTTCCACCAAGAAGGATTCCCTCAGCCCTGCCTGTCCGGTTCATCTTATCAGCCTGAACCTCATAAGCAGAAAAATTTCCCCGTAGGGCATTCATCAGACTTTTTAATCCGTCTTCATCCTTCCCTTCACGGAAAGTATAAGGCATCCCGCTGTGTAACACTGCTGTACCCATCTTCATCAGGATACATGAATGCAGGGCTGTTACATCACTAAAACCGGCTATCCATTTTGGGTTCATAGCAAAGGCGTTGAAATCGATCCGTTCCAGTATTCTCGCTGAACCATAACCTCCCCTGACACAAATTACAGCTCTTATTTCAGGATCATCAAGCAGGGATTGAAAATCATTAACCCGTTCTTCATCCGTTCCGGAGAACTGGTGAAAACGCCGGTGAACTGATCCTGTTCTGACCTGATATCCTTGTTCTTCAAGGTGTTCTGTAAAAAATCTGATGTCATCTTCATCAACCCATCGGGCCGGAGCGGCAAGTCCAATCTTATCGCCCGGACTTAAATATGGAGGTATCTGCATCATTGTATCAAAATACGCAATTTTTTCACGAATGACCATTATCTTTGTCCGCAATGAAAAAGTACAAAAGACACCTTATAACTGCCGCCCTTCCTTATGCTAACGGTCCTGTTCACATCGGACACCTGGCAGGGGTTTATATTCCGGGCGATATTTATTCCCGATATCTCCGACTGAAGGGAGAGGATATTATATATGTTTGCGGATCTGATGAACATGGTGTCCCCATAACCATTAAGGCCAGGCAAGATGGGGTTTCCCCACAGCAAATTGTGGATCAGTATCACCAGATGAACAAGGATTCCTTTCAGGATTTTGGAATTGAGTTCGATATTTATCATCGGACCAGCGATCCCACGCATCATGAAACTGCATCCGGATTTTTCAAAACCCTTTACGAGCGCGAAGAATTCATAGAAAAGGAATCAGAACAATATTACGATCCTGAAGCCAAACAATTTCTGGCGGACAGGTACATAACCGGCACCTGTCCAAAATGTAGCTATGATAAGGCATATGGAGATCAATGTGAGCAATGTGGCTCATCCCTTGCAGCAACAGATCTTATCAATCCCAAATCTTCAATCAGTGGCAGCAAACCGGTTCTTAAAAAGACCAAACACTGGTATCTTCCATTGGAAAAATATGAGGGTTTTCTGAAAAAATGGATACTTGAAGAGAACAAACACTGGAAGTCCAATGTCTACGGACAATGTAAGTCCTGGCTGGACGGTGGACTAGAAGCACGGGCTGTGACCCGCGACCTGAATTGGGGAATTCCGGTTCCCGTGGAAGGAGCCGAAGGGAAAGTTCTTTATGTATGGTTTGATGCACCCATCGGGTATATATCTGCTACCAAAGACCTGACAGATAAATGGGAAGATTACTGGAAAAAGGATGATACCAGATTGATTCATTTTATAGGAAAAGACAACATTGTTTTTCACTGCATTATTTTCCCTGCCATGCTAAAGGCAGAGGGTTCATATGTGCTTCCGGAAAATGTTCCGGCCAATGAGTTCCTGAACCTTGAAGGGGATAAAATATCAACCTCCCGGAACTGGGCAGTCTGGCTGCATGAGTACCTTGAAGAATTTATAGACAAACAGGATGTATTGAGGTATGTCCTTTGTGCAAATGCACCGGAGGCAAAGGATAATGATTTTACATGGAAGGATTTCCAGGCCAGGAACAATAATGAACTGGTTGCCATACTTGGTAACTTTGTTAACCGGACCCTTGTACTGACCCATAAATACTTTGGTGGAACGGTTCCCCAAGCATCGGAAGCTAATGAATATGACCTTAAAGTACTGAACAGTATTTCAGGATATAGAGACAGGGTGGAAGGCCATCTTGATCATTTCCGTTTCAGGGAAGCACTGAAAGAAGCCATGAACCTGGCAAGACTTGGGAATAAACACCTGGCGGACTCAGAACCCTGGAAGGTTATAAAAACTGATACTGAAAGGGTAAAAAGCATTCTATATACTTCCCTGCAAATTACAGCCAACCTCGCTGCCCTGATTGAACCATTCCTTCCATTTTCCTCAGAAAAGCTTTCTGGTTTTTTGAATATGGGCAAGGTGGACTGGAAAGATATTGGACAACCTGACCTGCTAAAAGTTGGACATGTAATTGCCCAACCTGAACTTCTGTTCGAAAAGATTGAAGATGAAACAATACAAATCCAGCTGGACAAACTGGAAAAAAGTAAGAAAATGAATGAAATGGCCGAATCCGGGATTCCGGATGCAAAAGGGGAAATCTCATATGATGAATTCAGCAAAATGGATATTCGCATCGCCCGTATCCTGTCCGCCGAAAGAGTTCCCAAGACGGATAAACTCATTAAGATGGAGCTGGATACCGGGATAGATAAAAGAACTGTAATTTCAGGCATTGCCGAACACTATAAGCCTGAGGACCTGCCAGGTAAACTGGTCACCATCCTGGCAAATCTTGCTCCAAGAAAAATCAGGGGAATCGAATCCCATGGCATGGTATTACTGGCTGAAGATTCCTCGGGAAAATTGATTTTTGTAAGTCCTGTTGATAAGACCGGGGAAGGATCGGTAGTTCTTTAATTACTCAGGACCCAGGCATTATCATAGTCGGCCATAACAAACGCTAATTCAACGTTTGCCTCATCCTTAAAGGTATAAGTACCGGCTGTGACCCTGAACATTCCTTTTTCTGTACCTAATATCCTGGACTCATATCCTTTCTCTACCAATTGCATACGGAGAAGTCTTGCATTACCAAAATCTTTAAAACTCCCGACCACAATGTTGTACTCAGGGGCAAAAAGAACTGTTGATTCCACCAGGACTTTATCAGGTGATTCTTGAGCCTCAGGTTTGATCTGGCGCTCAGACTGGACAGGATTACTTTTACGAATACTTTCGGCAACTGGAATATCAATACCTGCCTGGTTAAAATAACCCGTCCGCATCGGAACAACTATCATAGCTGCAAGAAGGCATGCTGCTGCAGTACCATATGCCCATCTGCGAATTTTTCTCTGCCTGGCCAGTGGATCCATTTCAGCAGAAGCAGAACGGTAGGTCTCAATTTTGGGTTTCTCGATCTCCCTGTACTGCAGGTAGGGTAAACCATAGGATTCCAGAAGGAAGTTGTTTCCGTTTTCTTCAGTAAATTGTAGTTCACCCTCTTTATCAAGGAAAAAGTACCCGAGTCCATCGATTTCGAACTTTATACCCCTGCCGGTGTCTTTGCGTATTCCTGCTACAAAAGCTTCAGCCTTTTCCTCTACATTCTTATATGCAAATCCTGATGTCTTTGAGACATGAGCATATAGTAAACCATCGTTATGCACTAGGTTACGGTTGAAGAGGATATGTTTGGAGGGGGGACTGGCGGTATTTCGCGCAGGATCAAACTCTGCGGGCTTGTAATTGGCCACAAAACCTCCCATGCCGGGCAGAATTACACAATCATGCAGCAAAAGTAATTCCTTAATATACTTGTTGAAATCCAAAATGAGTGATTTAGTCAAACAAATTTAGCTAAAAATACATGAGGATTGTACGATCGATCAAAATTTAGGTTACTTTTTTTTTGGTCAGATGCGTTTTAGTATCTTCGTACCTCCATTATTCCAGACGCTTATGCAAACAATCAGAATGGTCGATTTAAAACGGCAATACGAGCATTTAAAGCTTGAAATTGACCAGGCCATACAGAATACAATTGATACTACGGCATTCATTAATGGTCCGGATGTCAAAAGTTTCAGGGATGAGCTTGCCTCCTACCTTGATGTGGAACATGTTATCCCCTGTGGAAATGGTACTGACGCTCTCCAGGTGGCACTATTATCCCTCGACCTGGAACCCGGAGATGAGGTAATAACAACACCCTTCTCTTTCATCGCCAGCATTGAAGTAATTAAGCTGCTTCGTCTTACACCGGTTCTGGTGGATATAGATCCCCTTAGTTTCAATCTTGATCCAACACTGCTGCTAGATGCCATAACGGAGAAAACCCGTGCTATAATACCTGTACACCTTTTTGGTCAATGTGCCAATATGGAAGAGATACTTAAAATAGCGGGAGAGCATGGCCTGAAAACCATTGAAGATACTGCACAGGCATTGGGTACAGACTATACCTTCAGCAATAATCAGCAAATGAAGGCCGGGACAATCGGGAATCTGGGAACGACCTCATTTTTTCCATCCAAAAACCTTGGATGCTTTGGAGATGGGGGTGCTATAATGACGAGGGACAAAGACCTTGGTGATCGTATCAGAACAATGGTCAATCATGGATCCAGAGTTAAATATTATTATGACGAAGTTGGGGTGAACTCACGACTGGATACTTTGCAGGCTGCTATCCTCAGGGTCAAACTAAGACATCTGGATGAATTTCACAAAGCTCGTCAGGAGGCTGCAGCTGCTTATGATCTCAACCTGGGAGATATACCTCAACTAAGGATACCAGGCAGGGTACCCTGGTCCACTCATATATTTCATCAATACACATTGATTCTTGAAAAGGGCAGCAGGGATGATCTGGTTACCTATCTCAGATCCAAGGATATTCCGGTAATGATATATTATCCACTACCACTACATTTACAGAAAGCATATAAGGACCTCAACTACAGCAATGGGGATTTCCCGGTAACTGAATCAATGTCTGAATCTGTCTTTTCAATTCCAATGCATACCGAATTGGAAAAGGAACAGATTGAATATATTTGCCAGTATATATCAGAATATTTTAAGCGGTAAATGAATATGGGAAAAGATGATTTTTTTGCTCATGAAACAGCAGTCATAGATGAAGGCTGCAAAATTGGCAAAGGATGCCGAATCTGGCATTTTTCCCATGTTATGTCCGGCGCAATACTTGGTGAGAATTGTAACCTTGGCCAGAATGTTCTGGTTTCAACAGATTGTGTACTGGGCGACAATTGTAAGGTTCAAAACAATGTGTCAATTTACACGGGTGTAATATGTGAAGAAGATGTTTTCATGGGACCTTCCATGGTCTTTACGAATATTGTAAATCCACGGTCAGGCATCATCCGGAAAAACCAATATGTAAAAACACTGGTGCAAAAAGGGGCAACAATAGGTGCTAATGCCACCATCATTTGTGGCAACACTCTTGGTTCCTTTTGCTTCATCGGGGCCGGCGCTGTAGTTACCCGGGATGTTCCACCCTACGCCCTGGTCATAGGCAATCCCGGAAAACAGGTTGGCTGGATGAGTGAATACGGACATCGCCTGCATTTTGATAATAATGGAAAAGCCATTTGTCCGGAAAGCGGGGAAACATATGAATTAATAAAAGAATCTGTCAAAAAACTATGAGCTATAATTTTGCAATAATTGGATTGGGGGGCTATATCGCCGTTCGGCATCTAAAGGCCATCAAAGAGACCGGAAATAATCTGGTAGCTGCGCTGGATATTAATGACAGCGTGGGAGTAATCGACTCCTACTTCCCGGAGGCTGATTTTTTCGTGGAGTTTGAAAGATTTGACAGGCATATTGATAAACTAAGGAGACAAGGAACAAAAGTTGACTTTATCAGCATTTGCTCCCCAAATTATCTGCATGATTCACATATTCGTTTTGCCCTGAGAAATGGTTGTCATGTAATTTGTGAGAAACCCCTGGTTCTAAATCCATGGAATTACGAGGGACTGGCAGAATTTGAAAAAGAAACCGGTAAAAAAGTCTATAATGTTCTCCAGCTCAGGCTTCACGAGTCCATTATGGATCTAAGAAAAAAGATACAGAATGCTGCAAAGGATAAAATCTATGATGTTGATCTGACCTATATTACTAGCCGTGGCAGCTGGTACCACTATTCATGGAAAGGAGAAATCCAGAAATCAGGGGGTATTGCCACCAATATTGGCATTCATTTCTTTGACATGCTGATCTGGATTTTCGGTGATGTAAAGAAGAATTCTACTCAAATTCTGGAATGTAACAAAGCTTCGGGATATCTTGAGTTGGAGCAGGCCAGGGTGAATTGGTCCCTAAGTGTGGATCATAACGATCTCCCTGAGAATGTTAAGGAAAAGGGACAAAGGACCTATCGCAGCATTACCATTGATGGCAAGGAGATGGAATTCAGTGAGGGATTCACTGAACTTCATACCGATACCTACCGTGAAATCCTTGCTGGAAATGGATTTGGACTTGAGGAGTCTAAAAAGTCCATTGAAGTTGTATATGATATTCGAAATTCAAGCGCTGCCGGAAAACCCGGAGACTGTCCTCCCATAATTAATTAAACTAAGAAATTCTCATGATTACTGATTTATTAGAAGGTAGAAAAAAACTGGCTGTTATCGGTCTTGGGTATGTTGGACTGCCCATTGCACTTGAACTGGCCAGGAAAATGAAGGTCATCGGTTTTGATATCAAAGACGAGCGGGTGGAACTGATGAAACAGAGAAAGGACCCAAGTAAAGAACTTTCATCGGAGGCATTTGAGGCTTGTGATATTGAATTTACTTCCAACGAAGAAGACCTCAAGGACGCATCCTTTTTCATTGTTGCCGTTCCCACTCCCATTGATGAACATAAGCAACCTGACCTGGGTCCCTTGCTTAGTGCCTGTGATACGGTTGGTGAATACCTGGATGAAGGGGATTATGTAGTATTCGAATCTACCGTTTACCCGGGTTGTACCGAGGAAGACTGTGTTCCGCTATTGGAACAGAAATCCGGACTGGTTTTCAGGAAACAATTCAAGGTTGGTTTCTCGCCGGAAAGAATCAATCCGGGTGACCAGACCCATACCCTGACTACTATTACCAAGGTTACATCTGGCTGTGATGAGGTATCTGCTGAAATCATTGCAAAATTATACGAACTGATCATTACTGCCGGAGTCCACAGGGCAAGTTCCATTAAAGTTGCAGAAGCTGCAAAGATTATCGAGAATACACAGCGAGATATCAATATCGCATTCATGAATGAATTATCAATGATCTTCAATAAAATGGAGATCAATACATTCGAAGTATTAGAAGCAGCCGGGACCAAATGGAATTTTCTTAAGTTCTTTCCTGGATTGGTTGGTGGCCATTGCATCGGGGTAGATCCTTACTACCTGGCATACAAAGCAGGTAAATTTGGACACCATGCTCGTATTATCAATTCCGGAAGGGACATAAATGATAGCATGGGTTCATACGTTGCTAATCAGGGACTTAAAAAATTGGTTAGTCTCAAAAGAGGAATCCAGAATTGTCGGATCCTGGTTATGGGAATGACCTTCAAGGAGAATGTCAGTGATATAAGGAATTCAAAGGTTATTGATGTGATCCGTGAATTCCGCTCTTTCGGAATACAGGTTGATGTTGTTGATCCACATGCCTCACCTGAAGATGTTTATGAGGAATACCTGATTGAATTGAGCAGTGAATTGAACCCACCCTATGATGCTATTATTGTAGCTGTGAATCACAATGAATACACGAATCTGAAGGAGGATTATTTTGTCTCAATAGCTTCGGAAGATGCCCTGTTTATGGACATTAAAGGAATCTACAAGGGAAAAATCAATAAACTGATTTACTGGAGTCTTTAAAAAGAATTATATGAATGAGCTAATTGTTGTCACAGGTGGGACCGGCTATATAGGTTCTCATACCACAGTTGAATTATTAGAAGCCGGGTATGATGTATTGATCATTGACAACCTTGCAAATTCCAGAATCGAAGTTCTTGACGGAATAGAAAAGATCGCAGGCAGAAGGCCCTTTTTCGAAGAACTGGACATTTGCAATAAGGCCGGAGTCCTGGATTGTTTTGAACGTTACCCGGGAATTAAGGCAATCATTCATTTTGCAGCTCATAAGGCAGTACCCGAGTCCGTTGCAAAACCTCTGATGTACTACGAAAATAATCTTGTGTCCCTGATCAACCTCCTCCAGGCAATGAAGGAACACCGTATAAAGCATTTTGTATTTTCATCCTCCTGTACGGTATACGGTCAGCCTGATAAACTTCCTGTGACGGAAAAATCTCCCATTAAAATTGCCTCATCACCCTATGGTAATACCAAACAGATCTCTGAGGAAATTATAAATGATACCATTCTGGCCGGAGATGGATTAGACGCTATCTGCCTGCGCTATTTTAATCCGGTAGGTGCACATACATCGGCTGAGATTGGAGAGCTGCCCCTGGGAGTACCCCAAAACCTGGTACCGTTTATTACCCAAACAGCTATTGGAATTCGTGAAGAGCTCAGTGTTTTCGGCGATGATTATAATACACCTGACGGTTCTGCTGTCAGGGATTACATCAATGTTGTGGATTTGTCCCGCGCCCACGTAGTATCTATTAACCGCCTGCTTTCCGGAAAAAACAAAAGGGATCTTGAAATTTTTAATCTTGGAACCGGAACGGGTTTATCTGTATTCGAGGTTATCAAGGCATTTGTGGAAGCTACAGGTGTGGAATTCAAGTACAAGGTAGTGGACCGGAGGGATGGTGATATTGAGCAGGTTTATGCCGATACCACATTGGCCAACGATGAACTGGGATGGAAGGCTGAGGTCGGGCTAATCGACACAATGAAATCAGCCTGGGCCTGGGAACAAAATATAAGAAATCAGATGGAATAGTCTCTAATGGGTGAAAACACATAGAAAATGAAGAAAACCATAATAATTACTGGTGGAGCAGGCTTTATTGGCTCTCATGTTGTCAGGCTGTTTACTACCAGGTATCCCGAATACCGGATAATCAACCTCGATGCCTTAACCTATGCCGGCAATCTTGAAAACCTGAAGGATATCGAAAAATTACCCAATTATGAATTTATCAAAGGTGACATCGTGGATGCTGAATTCATTGATGGTGTTTTTACCGAATACCAGCCTGAAGCTGTCATCCATCTTGCCGCAGAATCACATGTGGACAGGTCCATTCTTGATCCCATGTCCTTTATAAATACCAATATAATAGGTACGGTAAACCTCCTGAATGCCTGCAGAAACATCTGGAAAGATGATATGGAAGGAAAACTCTTTTATCATATTTCAACGGATGAGGTATATGGTTCCCTCGGAAGTGAAGGCTTATTCACGGAAACAACCTCATATGATCCACGTAGTCCCTATTCTGCCTCCAAAGCAAGTTCTGACCACCTGGTGCGGGCCTATAACCATACCTATAAACTTCCGGTTGTAATCACAAATTGCTCCAATAATTATGGTCCCAACCAGTTTCCGGAAAAACTGATCCCCCTGTCCATAAACAACATCAAAAAAAACAATCCCATTCCGGTCTATGGGAAAGGGGAAAATGTGAGGGACTGGCTTTATGTTGGTGACCATGTAGAAGCCATTGACCGGGTATTCCACCAGGGAAAAAATGGTGAAACCTACAATATCGGTGGCAATAATGAATGGATGAATATTGAGCTCATCCATCTTCTCTGCGAGATCATGGATGACAGGCTTGACCGAGCTCCAGGAACATCAGCCGGATTGATTGAATTTGTCAAGGACAGGGCCGGACATGACCTCCGGTATGCCATCGACGCCGGTAAGATCAAGGATGAACTGGACTGGGAACCGAGGGTTACTTTCCGGGAGGGACTTGAGAAAACAGTGGACTGGTATCTGGAAAACCAGGACTGGATGGATAACGTCCTCTCAGGCGACTACTCCAAATACTACAACAAGCAGTACAAACAACGCTAGTTACTGGAGATTTTCTGAGTTTTATTGATTGGCAATCAATAAAACTTTACTATTCTACCGTGACTGATTTGGCCAGGTTCCTGGGCTGATCAACATCGCAGCCGCGTAGAACAGCAATATGGTAAGAAAGGAGTTGGAGTGGGACTACCGCCAGCAAACCGGCAATCTTCTCATCAGCATGCGGGATTTCAAGAACATAATCAGCCATGTCTTTAATGATTTCATCCCCTTCGGAAACAATGGCGATGACAATGCCATTACGTGCCTTTACTTCCTGAATATTGCTAACGATCTTTTCATAGGACTTATCCTTGGCTGCAATTACGACAACCGGCATATTTTCATCAATCAGGGCAATAGGCCCGTGTTTCATTTCTGCTGCCGGGTATCCTTCAGCATGAATATAGGAGATCTCCTTTAGTTTAAGTGCACCTTCCAGGGCAACCGGGAAGAAATATCCCCTTCCCAGGTAAAGGAAATTATTAGCCCCCTGGTACAGTTCGGCAATTTCCTTGTATTTATCGTTAAATGTAAGCAGGTATTCAAGCTTATCGGGGATCTGGTCCAGTTCACTGATCAATGCCTCGTAATCTTCCCTGGACAGCACGCCTTTCTTCTCCCCGATGATTATGGCCATCATTGCTAACACAGTCACCTGAGCGGTAAAAGCCTTGGTGGAAGCAACTCCAATTTCAGGTCCGGCATGTGTGTAAACGCCTGCATCCGTTTCCCTCGGAATGCTTGAACCAACCACATTGCAGATCCCGAGCACCAGTGCACCGGCATCCTTGGCAAGCTGTATGGCTGCCAGGGTATCTGCCGTTTCACCGCTCTGGCTGATGGCGATAACTACATCCTCCTCACTTATGAGAGGGTTTCTGTACCTGAATTCAGAAGCATATTCAACTTCGACGGGCAATCTGGCAAGATCCTCAAATAAATATTCGCCCACCAGTCCAGCGTGCCACGAGGTACCACATCCGATAATAATAATCCGCTTAGCTTCCGCCAGACGAGGCAAAACATCGTAAAGTCCCCCAAGCCTGAGGTGTTTTAAATCGGGACTAATCCTTCCTCTGAAAGTATCCTTAATTGATCTTGGCTGCTCAAAAATCTCCTTCAGCATAAAGTGTGAAAAGCCACCTTTCTCAATGGCTCCAATATCCAGATCCAGCTGATGTACCTTGGGTGTGAGGGTATTATTACTGACCGTTTTAAGAATTAATTCATTCTTCTTAATGATCGCAACATCCTCATTATTCAGGT
>JAUUZM010000183.1 GCA_030589965.1 Bacteroides sp. | reverse complement strand
GGAACTGGCAGAGATCATGGCCGATATTGTAAGTGATACTAAACGAGCCAGTGATGTAATTCGTAATCTGCGGGACTTGTATCGGAAGCAGAAAGGAGAGTTACAGCTGGTTGATATCGGTATCACTATCGATGAAACTATGCGTTTACTCCATAGTGAATTTGTCATACAAAATATCTCAACTTCAACCGAGATTACCGATCCACTTCCACTGGTTAAGGGGAACAGGGTACAGATCCAGCAGGTTCTGGTCAACCTCATCCAGAATAGTATCCATGCTATGGACCACTTACCGAAGAATGATCGCCAGCTAAAAGTTGGAACTACACAAGATTCAAACATTCTAAAAGTGTGGGTTTCCGACAATGGAACCGGGATCGATGCTGAGAAGATCGACAAAATCTTCGAACCGATGGTGACCTGGAATCCTGAGGGTACCGGTATGGGTCTGGCAATCAGTCAGTCCATCATTGAAATGCATGCCGGAAAGATGTGGGCGGAGAACAGACCTGAAGGAGGGGCTCTTGTCGGGTTTGAAATTCCTGTACCAAAAGGAGATAAAAAACGATGAACGAACCAACTGTTTTTATCATTGATGATGATCTGTCTATCCGTAAAGGGCTTACGCGTCTTGTTAAAGCCACAGGGTTCAATGCAGAATCTTACGAATCTGCGGCGGATTTCCTGGATTCCGGAAAATGCCTGGAACATGGCTGTATTATCCTGGATGTCCATATGCCCGGGATGACCGGACCCGAGCTACAGGAAAAGCTTGTTGAAGCCGGATGCAGCATGCCCATCATTTTCCTCTCTGCACACGGAGACGTACCCACAACGGCCAGGGCAATGAAAAAAGGTGCGGTTGATTTCCTGACAAAGCCCGTAAATGTTGATGAGTTGCTTACTGCAATAGATGTATCCCTTATCCAGGATCATGAAAACCGTAACCAAAGTGAAGAGACTTCTTCTATAATTGAGCTGATGAAGCAATTAACCGCTCGTGAACACGAAGTCATGACCTATGTGATAACCGGTATGCTAAACAAACAGATTGCGGGTGAAATGGAAATATCCGAGGAGACAGTCAAGATCCACCGTGGCCGTGTAATGCAGAAACTCGGTATTGTCTCCGTCGCCGAACTGGTCCGGCTTTGCGAGAAAGCCGGCATCTCTCCTGCCATAGCCGGGGACCAGTAAGCATCTTAACATGAACCGATCGCATTTTGCATGCTGCCATCATCGGCAATATGCGGTCCGCTGCCCTGGTGGTACTGAACGGTTCCATTGACTGGTTCTGTTTTTCCCATTTTGACTCCCCGAGCATATTTGCCTCCATCCTTGATGACAAAAAAGGCAGTATTATGGAAGCAATACCCTGGATGCATCCAACCTGATGATGCTGAAAACATTTGACGCTAACCTGAACCCTCCCGGCAGGGTCAGGCAGGGTCGATCCGAAGCGCCTGGAACAGGCCAGGCTGATATTCGAACAAATGCTTGGATATGCCAATCATATCGGTATGTAATCAAAACAGATCGGGCTCAGTGGTGAGGCACTCGGTAACACCCCCCAGGCATTTACCCACCTGGCACTGATAAGTGCAGCCTACAACCTTGAAAAGGCACTTGGCTGATTTTTGGACATAAAGGTCAGCTTTATTTTTTTTCTTTGAGTTCCGCCAGGATTTTCTTATCCCGACCATACACATCGTTGAAAAAGTACATTCTTCCATCGATGTCATTTACATCGCATGTCAAGTATATGATCATCACCGGCATGGGTTTCGAGAGGTAAACATTCTGGATCTTTTTGGATTTTATAACCTCCGCGATCTTTTCACTGTCATAGCCCTTGTCTTCCAGCAATTGTTCCGCCAGTATCAAAGGATCCTTGACCCTCACGCATCCGTGGCTGAAGGCACGCTCGGTTTTCTCGAAATAGGATTTTGAAGGGGTATCGTGAAGGTAGACGGCATATTTATTCGGGAAGATGAATTTTACCAGTCCCAATGCATTATTCGGCCCCGGCTCCTGTCGGATTGTATAAGGAAAGTTTTTTTGTGAATACTCTTTGAAATCCACCGATTTGGGATCCACTACTTCTTTCCCACGAAGCAGGGTCATGTTCCGATTCTGCAGGTAGTTGGGATCCTTTTTCAGTTTGGGAAGTATCTCCTTGGAAGCAATCGAATAGGGAACTGTCCATGTAGGATTGAAAACCGTATACTTGATCTCGGAGGTAAAAACAGGTGTCTCGTGGAATTCCTTTCCTACTACGACACGGCATTCATACTCTACCTGCCTCTCCCTGAATATATAAAGATTGTAGTCGGCGATGTTGACCAGCAAGAATTCCTGCGGAAGGTCGTTATTGAGCCAGCGGCAGCGCTCCATATTAACCCTTATGATATCCAGCCTATCATCCAGGGAAATATTCAGGGCTTTGTAGGTGGATTTGCCGCAAATCCCGTCGGTATCCAGCCCGTTAAACATCTGGAAATCCTTGACGGCCTTTTCCAGATCTTCATCGAAAACATCATTATCCGGTTTACTGAAAACAAAACCGTAAATGCTAATATGATTCTTGAGGGCCCCGACAGCCACTGAGGAATCTCCAGGCCTCAGGCTCTTACCCGGGTATTCGAGGGGCGGGATCTCAATCCCTGCCTTCTGCATTGAATCCAGCAGGGAAAATCTGCTTCGCAGTTTGCTGTAAATCAGGATTTCAGGTCGCAGGATAACGGCACCTTCCTTTAGAGTGCCTGCCTGCAACCGCTGCATAAGTCCTAATTCCACATTATCCGGCATGGGCCTCTTACTATAGTTCCAGCTAGGATTCAATTCGGTCGGGTTAACCTTACCCTGGATCATGTAAAAGGCGAAGGTAAGTATGGCATCGGTCCTCATGATGTCCGCGATGGCATAGTCATCCATACTCAGTCTCACGCCTTCCTTCAGTTTCTGCTCATGCTCCCTGATATAATCGATATGGTAATCTTCGGGATTCAGTCCCTCGAAATAAGCACCCTCAATCACCTCGATGAGATCCTTCCGGTTCCCAACACTGACCCATACAGGCTCGTATTCCGTCTCTTTGTACAATTGGGTAATGATCGAGTTCCGGACAATTTTCTGTTTATCCAGCTTCATGGTACCGGATCCTTCCAATTCATTGATATATTTCCTTATGCCCTGCTGCACGGATGTATCATCATCTGTGCCCGGTACTACGGTCCCGTAGGTTGTGAGAACCAGGAATACAATAAGAACAGAAAAAGCGGTACGTTTCATTGTCTACTGCATCTTGATGATTCAACAATATATGAAACTCTAATTGATAATACTTGAATTTTCCAGATAACCTGCTTCGGGGGAATATATAAAAAGCAGGGTTCCGTCTTTGATCAGTTCAATTATTTCAGGGTAATCCTCAGCCGGCAATGCGGGACAGCCAAAACTCCTGCCCAGCCTTCCGTATTTTTTGATGAACGATTCTTCGGCGTACCATGCTGAGTGGATCACAATGGCACGTTGCCTGGCCTTATCGTTTATGCCCTTTTCAAGGCCGTCTAGCCTCAGTGACAGGCCATGTTTTCCGGTATAAGTTTCTGCCGTTTTGTAAAAACCAAGGCTGCTCTGATTGCTGTGGGAGATGTTCGAAAACTTTTTCGCCATCAGGGTCCCGGTATTCTTACCGTGGGCAATGTAATCCTGGTACATCACCTTCCTGCTTTCCATATCAATAAGGTAGAACCTTTTATGATTCGAAGGCTGGCTGAAATCCACCACGCTGAAAATAGTTACATTCAGGCTCAGGGAATCTTTCAGCTGTGTCCACCCCCGGAAGGCAAGTTCAAATGCCTCGAAGGACATGGTCTCATTTCCGATCTGCTCATAGATTTCCCACGCACTGGCAACATAGGCCTCCCCTTTGTTAGCCGGACTGGCTAACAGGGCTGGCATTGTCAAAAACGCAATCAAATAAATACCGAGTGTTCTCCTCATCACTTTTTTAAATCAGGTGCAAAAATAAGAGATTTTATACAAAAGCTATGCCAAAAATTCTCCCAGGCTCGTTAAAGAAGCATCCTAAAACGAATTTAAGTCCCAGATAGTAAGTGTGAAACATGCAAATTCCTAGTGTTTCTTTTCTCGTCCCAAATACCACTAAAATGGTATTGAAGGACCTGGCTTTTTTGTATACATTTGATGGTATATTTGCAATGATTCAGTCGTGAGAGAACCACCTAATGCTCGCTATATCCGGGGAATATTCTTGTGTATTTTCCTGTTCATTGTTGTTCTTCCTGCCTGGTTTCAAATTTCACTTTTAACTCATAATAGATACCAGTCCCAATGACACACTTTCTTGATGCAATCAGCCATATTATACCAATGACTTTTGGGATTTTGGCCAGTCCGTCCCCCATGATTGCCATCATCATACTCCTGATGACCCGCAGAGCAAAATCGAATGCCTCTTCTTTTTTTCTTGGCTGGTACATGGGATTGATCGGGGTTGGTTTGGTCGTACTATTCATTCCCATACTTGCTGAAAACTCAACATTCACCCCTTCCGAATTAGCATGGACCCGGATCATACTGGGATCTGTCTTTTTAATTTTGAGCATATTTACTGCCAGGAATATTCCCAGAAATAGCCGGCAAGTTGCACCTCCAGATTGGCTCTCGAAACTTGATTCCTTCGGACTTCTCCAATCATTTACTTTCGGATTTTTCTTTGCAGCCCCCAATATAAAAAATTCCTCCCTGGTTGCAGCCGGCATGTCATCCCTCATTCCTTTTAGTCTCCGGCTGGACCAGGAATTGCTGATTCTGGTCCTTTTTTGCCTGGTTGCATCCTTTGGGGTTCTAATCCCTCCTTTAGTCTATCTGCTTTTCAGGAATAATGCTGAAGCAGTTTTTGCTGCAATGAAAAAGTGGCTGATCGGGAACAGGGCGCTGATCTTATTTTTGCTTCTGATCATTCTTGGTTTGTTTTGGGTCTATCAGGGCGTATCGATTCTGCCTACTCAATGAATAAAAATTAAGTCATGTTTGCCGGCTGTCCGATGGAGGCAAGGACGGCGTTCCATATCCAGCCCTGCGGATCGATCTTTTTTCGCTCAGAAACAGCCAGCGGAATGGGTACATGAGTAAACAGATTGTTCCAGTAACCAACAATCATTCCTGTACGCCCAGCCATTCCGGCATGAACTGCGTTGTGACCCATCAGTAAACAAAAGGCCGAATCGTGGGGATTCGCCGGCTGACTACGGATGATGTAGCTTGGATCTATGTATTTGAGATTAACCTCCATCCCTATGCTTTTAAAATGCTCCTTGATGGCATCCCGCAGATAAATCCCAATGTCAACGAACTTTACATTGCCCGATGCATCACGTTCACCGGTTGATGCAAACAGGTCCTGTCCTGCACCCTCTGCCACAACAATCACAGCATGCTTTCTACGCTCAAGCCTTTCCTTCAGTGCTGCAAGAAAGGCCTCCATTGAAAATGGAACTTCGGGAATAAGGCAGAAGTTTACCTGGTTATCCACAAGCACGGAATAAGCTGCGATATAGCCTGAATCGCGTCCCATGAGCTTCACAAGGCCAATTCCGTTGGGAGCACCCACAGCCTCTGTATGGGCAGCATAAGTGGCCCGTTTTGCCTCTGAAACAGCAGTCTCAAAACCAAAGGTTTTCTGAACGAAGGAGATATCGTTGTCGATGGTCTTTGGAATACCGATCACACTGAGCTTGAGCTTCCTCCTCCTGGCTTCCTCATTTATGGCCATGGCTCCCCGTTGCGTTCCGTCACCCCCGATACAAAACAGAATTCCAATCTTCATCCTTTCCAGTGTATCCACCATTACGGATGGATCCTGGTTACCGCGGGATGAGGCCAGCATTGTGCCTCCGGTTTCACTGATGGGGTTAACCAGCTCAGGGGTCAACTGAACAGGGCTATGTCCGTATTCAGGATTCAATCCCTGATAGCCATACGGGAAGCCATAGATATTCCCCACCCCGTAGTGGTAATGAAGACTTAATACGATGGAACGGATTACATCATTGATCCCCGGGCAAAGTCCACCGCAGGTTACAATTCCACAGGAGAGATTCACGGGGTCAAAGAACACCTTCTTCCTGGGGCCGGCTGCTTCAAAACTGGGAGGACTGCCTCCTTTTTCCAGGTAAGCCTGAATGTCAGTGAGCTCACGATGAAAGAGAATATGCTCACTGTCTTTAGTATACCGGGTCCCTTTCATGGGTGACTCAATGGTGCATTCACCCAGATTCTGGATAGAAAAATCTTTCTGTTCCATCATAAACAATTTTATTCTGATTTATGAATTATTACTACATAATACAAATTTTTTTTCAGGAGACAACAGGTGCATATTTTTATTTTGTCTATTTTCGAATCCCATTAACACACACTGGATCATGGAAAATAACTTTGTAACCATCGGGACTTTCCCCTACAAACAAGGAAATTATATAAGGAAACAACTTCAAATCAAAGGATTTTTTTCTTTCACTGATTCCGGTACCGGCACAAATCCGGATTATGATAGTAAGAATGTCCTGATACAGGTATTTGAAAAGGATCTGCCCGATGTATTATCCGCTTTGATAGACAAAAGCCTGGAACTTGATAAAAATGTATGTTTCGAAACCTTTG
>JAUUZM010000116.1 GCA_030589965.1 Bacteroides sp. | reverse complement strand
GAGAGGCGATTAGTACACCAACCAATACTGCGACAACCCCCCAGATAATGGTTGCCAGGATAAATAATTTTACAATCTTATTATCGTAATAGAACTTCTGATTTTCCATAAGTTTTGGCATTAAGTCATTTATTCTTACCGGGTTCTGTATCCCCATTTTCAATAAACTCATCATCAAATAAAATTCGTCTAGCCGGAGTTTCATTATCATCGAACTGACCAGTCCGGACAGCCCAGATAAATGCACCCAGAAAAATAAGTGCAGCAAATAAACTAACCCCAATCAATAGATAAAAAATATTCATCCCTGAACTATGAAGATTTACTAAGCTTCTTTATTTTGATGATTTGATAAATAGCGTATCCGATAACCAGCCATGCTCCTCCAGCTGCTGATATATAGGATAGGAGTAACCAAAGCTGGATATTATTATTAGTTGACCATAGAACCTCACCCTTAATAAGTCTGGGTACAACTTTATTTTTACCAACCTTTGCTTTTTCCAGTGCTACTTCATGAGCATCGTAGCCGTCGCCCATAGACACAACGATGCTTACGTAACCTTCTTCATCACCGATGACGTTCTCGGGAATAGTAAATTCAGCCCTGCCGTTTTCATTGGTAATGGCTCTGCCGAGCTCAATATTTCCGAAAGTCTTTTTGGCACTGATAATTACAGGAGCATTTTCCAGGCCGGTACTTTCGGCGTCTTCTCGTTCAGCTAATATTTCAACGGTGGATTTGTTTTCATTTACCGAGGCAAGCAGCTTTACTTTTACTGGAGGTGCATCCACCAGTAGCTGATTGCCCCCGGGCTTGAAATTCATAATGAAATTGATCAGCTTCCACCTTTCATTTTCCGAAATAGTGGACTCAAAAGGAGGCATGACTCCCCTACCGGTGGTTATTTTGTAAAAGAGGTCTCCTTCAGAATTGGCATGCATTCTTTCAGATGCGATATCAACCGGAAGAGGCAGCAGAGCAAGGGGGTTATTTTTTCCGGGGTCCCCATGACAGGACTGGCAATTACGGGTATATAATTCTTTCCCTTTTTTTATATTCTCAAGATTATATTCAGATGGATTAGTAAGGGCGGTGTGATCAGAAGGGACCATCCAGTCCTGACTTAAAACCTGCTGTGCTGGAAACGCCAGTGTTGCAATTAAAAATAATTTCCATTTCGTATTCATGGCAAATAAGTTTTAAGATTTTTCTGTAAAATACTTTCTGTCAATCCCCTTTTCCTCTGCATATTCCCAGATGGTAATAACAGGGAAAAATTTTGCTAAAACCGAAATAATGAAAATGGAAGTAAAAAAGGAAAACAGCATAATCATTATTTCAGTACTGGTAGGTGCATAATGATGAAAGTGTTCAGGCACATTTTGAACAGGAAGGAAAGGATGCTCCATCGTCGGGATAACGATCAGGTATCTTTTAAACCAGGCAGAGAATAAAACAAAAACCGATATTATCGATAGGGGCAGTGGTTTCCTGAAATATTTAATCCTGATTAAAACAATAGGTAATGCAATGCCGGCAATTTGTACAAACCAGAAAAGAAATGCATAAGCTCCGGAAAACAAATCCTTAAGATGAACACCTTCTGCAGATTTCATCTTATATGCCGGTACCAGGAATTCATTGATGTTGAAGTAGAGGTAAACCAGACAAACCAGGACAAGAAGCCTTCCCATTTTATCGAAATGGAAATCATCAAAATAGTCTTTCAAACCGTATCTGAGGCGATAAACGTACATAAGTATAATTAATGCGGCAGTTCCTGCAACAAAGGCCCCGACAACGAAATAGGGACCAAATATGGTGCTGTCCCAACCTGGACGCAGGGTCGCCGCAAATAACCAGGAAGTGACCGTATGAATTGACAGACCGATAGGAATTATCAGGATCATCAGAACACGAACCGCATGGTAAACGATTGCATATTGTTGTGGATTTCCGTTCCAGCCCAGGGCGAGGATTGTATAGATTTTCAATTTCCATGCCGGAACTTTTGAACCCATTCGATCACGCATAATTGCCAGGTCAGGAATCAGTGGAATGTAAAAGAGTAAGACAGAGATGGCCAGGTAGGTTGAGACAACAGTTAAATCCCACACAATAGGGGATGCAAACCTACCATGTAAAAACACATTGAGTAGTCTGTCCGGACGCCCCATGTCCATAACAATAATTATTCCAGCGAGAGCCACTGTGGCAATGGCAATTTGCTCGGCAGCCCTGGAAATGGTTTTTCCCCAGCTAAAATTTAATAATTGCAGGACAGAGCTGATTAATAAACCCACCAGGCTGACAGCTACGAAAAACACAAAATTGGCAATATATAAGCCCCAGGAAACATAATCCCGCATTCCCGTTACACCCAGCCCTTTGTCAATTTGAATGATCCAGCCCCAGAGCCCTACACCAATGAACATAAGCAGTATAAAAAACCAGAACCGGGTTAGCTCATCCTTTTTGACAATGGATCGTGTTAAATCAGTAAAAATCCTGTCAAATTTTTTTCTTGATTCTTCAGGAGATTCAATTTTATTCATGTGCATAATTTTTTTATTCAGAAAAGGGATACACTCATTATACCTGTTCACCGGTAAACGGGAAAGCTCTGTCCTTGGCAGGCAGATAATAAACCCGGGGTTCAGTTCCCAAGTCTTTCATAAGGGTGTAGGCTGCCCCCTCACTTAAGAGCTTACTAAAACTAAGCGTTTCCTTGGTGGTTCCATTTGTTACAGCATCCTCATTACGGTCACCAAACCAGTACACACCATTTGGACAGGCTGATACACATGAAGGCAATTTGCCGTCACGAAGGAGATCAGCACTGAAAAGACATTTGGATATAGTGCCTTTCTTTTGAGGAACGTTGGCTTCAATATTATAGGTAACCCCCTCGTATTTTTCAGCATCCCTGGGTTCAAACCAGTTAAATACTCTGGCTGAATAGGGACATGCTGCAATGCAAAACCGGCAGCCAATACATCGCTCATTGTCTATAAGAACTATGCCATCTTCTCTTTTAAAAGTAGCATTAACCGGGCACACTTTTGTACAGGGGGGGTTGTCACAATGTTGGCAGGGCTTAGGCATAAAATAGGGCGCAGTATGCTCCGCATCCTGCATTTGAAGGACATTGATGTGATGTTGTTCGGGACGCAACTGATGATGATTCTGGCAGGCCTTCATGCATTCACGAGCATTCCTGCATTTTGACAGGTCTATGACCATTACCCAGCTTTTACCTGGCAAACCCTCCCTGCCTTGTTTTTGATTTTGAGACAGAGATGGCAATTCGGCTGGTTTCAACTGGGATTTGTCTACCTCAACCAATTCTCCGCTAGATGTTAATAGTGTAATTTTATCTCCATCAACAGCCTCAATGCGGTCGCATGAGCTTAAAATACTGCTGCTTCCTGCCACACCGGCGGCGCCAATTGAAGCAAGCAGTGTTTTCATGAAATTTCTACGGTTTTTGTTCTCCATATATGATTATTTAGAACTTTAATTCAAATAAAATGAAGGTTTTATGAAAATTAATTTGGCGAGTTAAATTACTATAAACTGATAAGAATCAACCTATTCGTGTATTTGGTTTTTACTATTTAATTCCATTCTAAATTGATATTTACCGATTCATAAATTACCACTATACATAGACAAGGTTTTGCCCTGCTGTTTCCCTGAAACAGGCTGAAGGCCATATGATATTTTGAGGTACATTTGTAGAAGCGTCTATATTTATAATCTGGAAGTATGAGAAGTAAATTCGGCCTGATTCTCTTATTGAATGCTCTGTTTAATTCAATGTTTTCTCAGGGCAGTGAAGCTAAGGTTATTAGAACGTATGACCTGCCCCAGGTACGACAGGGAGTGACCGTTGATTCCTTATATTTCTATGTTATTAATAACAGCAGCATCACAAAGCACCATAAAACAGGTGGTCAAATGGTTCTGTCATGGGAAGATAAAGACTCCCTGATTCTGCATATGAACAGCGGTAGTATTATTCAGGACAAGCTTTATGTGGTAAACTCCAATTATCCCGAATACCCCATGGCAAGTTCTCTCGAGATCTTTGATCCGCACACTCTTCAGCATATTGGCAATCACAGTTTTGGAATTGTTAATGGGTCTGCCACCTGGATGGACAGGTATAATGACCACTGGTATGTTGCCTTTGCCCATTATACTGGAAGGGGATCGGAACCGGGGAAGGACAATTCCTGGAGTCGATTAGTGAAATTTGACCTTAAATGGAGACAGATAGAATCCTGGGTATTCCCCGGAGATCTGCTTGACAGGTTTGAATCAAGAAGCAATTCGGGGGGAGTGATCCTTTCTGATGGAAAAATACTATGTACAGGGCATGACAATTATGAAGTGTATGTGCTGGAGTTCCCTGAAAAGGGATATACGCTAAATTGGACCGGCACCTTAACAGTGGGATCTTTCGGACAAGGGATTGATTTTGATATAGAAGGAGGATCAGAATATCTATACGGTATAATTAAAAAGAAAAACAGGGTTGTAGTAACCCAGACTAATTTCTATATTAATCCACAGAATTTCCAATTCCAATGAAAAAGATACTTATGTTTATTTCAGCATTCCTGTTTGCCGCAAGTGCTCTGGCATTTGATTTTTCCCAACCCATTGCAACCGAAGACCTGGTTTTTGAAGAATCAAAACTTCCATTTACAGATCCTTCCATGCGAATGCCCGATGGTGATGGTTCTATTTCTATCACCGGAGAGCTAAAACGATGGCATAAGGTAACGCTAACCCTTGACGGTCCATTCGTTCATGAACTGGACAAAGATCCAAACGCATTCACGGATTATAATATGATGGTGAATTTCAAACATGAATCAGGCATGCCATCCTATGAGGTTCCCGGGTATTTTGCGGCTGATGGAAATGCCTCAGAATCCAGTGCTGATGCTGGCACTAAATGGAGAGCTCATGTATCTCCGGACAAGGCAGGTAAATGGACATATACTGTAAGCCTGAAAAAAGGCAAGAATGCAGCTCAGGAATTCTCAGGTGATGAGATGGATAAGTATTCAGGTATTTCGGGTGAATTCACCATTGGGGTGACTGATAAAACCGGGCGTGATTTTCGTTCGGGAGGCAGGCTGGAATACGTTGGCAAACACTTTTTACAGTATCAGGGCAGCAAGAATTATTTTCTGAAAGCCGGAGCCGATGCCCCGGAAACCCTATTGGCATATAAGGATTTTGATGCTACCATCACAATGAAAGAAAAGGGTCCGCTAAAAACCTATGAAAAACATATCGGGGATTGGAAGGAAGGTTATCCCAGCTGGAAAAATGGAAAAGGAAAGGGCTTGATAGGTGCAGTTGCCTATCTTTCCGGCAAGGGGGCTAATTCCTTATCTTTTCTTCCCTATAATGCAGGAGGTGATGGTGACAATGTCTGGCCCTTTATTAAACGGAATGAGAAATTTCATTACGATTGTTCCAAACTGGACCAATGGGGCATTGTCTTTGATTTTGCCCAGGAGAAAGGAATGTATCTGCATTTTAAACTGCAGGAGAACGAATTGGATGACAATATACGAGGAAAAGATAAACCCGGGATAGTCGAAGAATCTCTGGATGGGGGAGACCTTGGACCAGAAAGAAAACTTTACTGCCGGGAAATGGTTGCCCGTTTTGGCTACCTGCTTGCCCTTAACTGGAATATCGGAGAAGAAAACACCCAGTCCACCCAACAAAGACAGGATATGATTTCCTTTTTAAGCGATATACAGCCTTATAATCATAATATAGTGATACATACTTTTCCAAGTCAGCAGGACAAGGTTTATAATGCACTTCTTGGAGAAAAATCCCTGCTAACCGGGGTGTCTCTGCAAAATGACTGGGATGAGGTATTTGAAAAAACCTTACACTGGCGAAACGCATCTGCTGAATCAGGGCGTCCCTGGGTGGTGGCCAATGATGAGCAGGGGTCAGCTTCACAGGGAGTTCCTCCCGATCCCGGATATAATGGATTTGATCCGGCATCCATTGATTATGATATCCATGATATTCGCAAACAATCCCTGTATGCCAATCTAATGGCAGGAGGTGCCGGAGTGGAATATTATTTCGGGTATAAACTGCCTGAAAACGACCTGCTATGTGAAGATTTCCGCAGCCGTGACAAATCATGGGATTTTTGCAAAATCGCCCTGGATTTCTTCAATGAAAATATTCCCTTCCATGAGATGAAAAATGCAGATGTACTGATCGGCAACACCACAGGCGACAAAGGAAAACATTGCCTGGCAAAGGAAGGAGAGATCTACCTGGTATACCTGGCATACGAGAATACTTCAACACTGGACCTGAGAGGGACGAAAGGATCCTATAAGGTAAAATGGTTCAATCCGCGGACAGGGGGAGAGTTTCAAACTACAGGCATTAAAAAGGTAAAAGGTGGAAAGGCGATTGACCTTGGACAGCCTCCGGTTGATGATAAGGAAGACTGGCTGGTGCTTATTTCTAAATAGTCATGTAACAATTTTCTTGGCCTACCTGGTGCTGTAAAGCAGGCAAATCAATTCTTAATAAACGGTTAAAATCCGGCAATAAAAGAGATAAGAGTGTTTAAATCTTTAATATTGTTCCTGTATATGATGGAAACTTAAAATCGTTTATTATGTCAAAGAAAATATTAGTTACAGGCGCCACTGGCAATATAGCCGGTTTTACTATACCACAAATTATTGATGGGGGAGCAACAATTCATGCATATGTAAGAAATGCTGACAAAGCAAGCCACCTGGCTGAACTGGGAGCTATATTATTTGAAGGGGATTTCTCAGACCAGGAAGCATTAAACCGTGCTGCCGAAGGAGTAGATGCCGTATTGGCTATTACTCCCGCCGGTCCTGAAGCCATAGAACAGGGAAAGGTAGTATTGAGCGCGGCATTGAATTCAGGTTCTCCCTACTATGTTAGACTTTCTGCCATCGGTGCGGCACCGGATGCCCCCACTGAGAACGGCAGACTTCATTATGAATCAGACAAGGCAGTCATGGAGTCCGGACTGAGATATACTATTTTACGTCCTCATTTTTTTATGCAGAATATCTTCGGGAATTTGGAAACCATCAAGGCAGAAGGGAAAATGTACCTGGGAATGGGTGATGGAAAACTGGGAATGATTGATGTACGGGATATTGCTGATTCCTTTGCAGCTATTTTATTGAACGGCGGACATGAAAATGAGATTTATACACCAACCGGACCGGAATCTATTACTTTCACTGATGCTGCAAGTATTATAACAGATGGTCTGGGGAAACAAGTTGATTACGTTCCCATCCCTGTTGAAGCGGTAGGGGAATTTATTTTGAAAGCAGGTTGGGGAGAATGGGGAGCCCAGGTAATGATGGACTATTCAAAGGCATATTCCGAAGGTTGGGGAGATTTCATCAACGATGATGTAAAAACCATCACCGGAAATAAGGCAAGAGGATTCAAGCAGTTTTTCGATGAGGTTTTGAGCTCAGCTCTCTAATTCCGTTTAAAAAATGTATGATATTCCTTCTCGTTGATTTTCCGGCAATAATGGGAATAGCCTTTTGCTGAGATTAGATCGATGATGGGTGCTGGAATAAATGGTGTAATAAGTTGAAAAATCTTATTCTCATCAGAAAGTTCAAGTCTGGATAATATTTCAGGCATGGGATGATCTCCAGAATCAATTATAGAAGAAGCGTCGAAGCATTCTCCAAGGGCTTCTTTATTAAACCAGTCGGGTTCTACCTTAACTATTTCGCCATCACCTTTAATAATCTCAGATTCACTTTGTCCTGCCTCTGCACGAAGAACGCGAATGAGTTCTCCAAGAGGAACTTCGCCTATAGATGCAGCTTGTTGAAGTGTTGCGACCTTTCCTATTGTTTTTCGAAGCAAAGGGTTCTTAAGTTTTTTGAACGTTGGCGCAAGCTTGAATAATACGGCTTCCAGCTCAGGATATGTTTCCAGCAGTTCACCGATTTTCGTTTTTGGATTTATGTCCAGTTTAGCTCTCATATTTATTTTAGCTTGAATAATCTAATAATCTCTGTTCTCCCGTCACCTTGCGGAGATCTGTGATGTCCTGAACGACCTCAAGTGTTCCCAGGTATTTGTTATGCTCATCTCTCAAAGCATAATACTCGATGTACACAAATATCCCTTTCATTTCAAGCCAGAAAGTTGATTTTTCCTGTTTTCCACTTTTGAAATCACTCAGGATTTGTTCGACAAGATTAACCGATTTTGGTGGATGGCAAAGCCTGACATCTCTACCGATGACAGCCCGGTTGCGTTTAAAAATGGGCTTCATTCCGTGGGAGAAAAACTTTACCTTATCCTGGCTGTCGACAAATGTCAATTCAACCGGAAGGGTATTAAAGATGGCAATTAATTCCTGTACCGAAACCCTGCCTGTAGGTAACTGGATCATTCCTTCTGAAGTCCCGGAGGAAGGAATTGCTTCCACTCCCTCAGGTTTCCAGTCCACCTGTGGATCATAAAGACAATAACCGATTTCGGTACTCTGCCGGGAAATATGGTACCATTCTTCATCTGTAAGTTTATCCATGGACATAG
>JAUUZM010000086.1 GCA_030589965.1 Bacteroides sp. | reverse complement strand
GTGAAGATCTTGACATAATCTATAAAGTTCGAATCAGCCATAGTATTTCAATGTTAGTCCCGCATCCAGGATAAAGCCTTTAAAGGCTTTCAATGATCCCGCACAGCCTGCCGAAAATATCGTCAATTCCGCCAAGGCCGTCTACCCCTCGATATTTATTCTGAGCATCATAATATCCTGTTAGCGGCAAGGTCTGGCACTCGTATACATTGATGCGGTTTTCGATGGTTTCCAAATTATCATCGGTACGTCCCTGATCTTTTCCCCTTTTTAGCAAGCGGTCAATCAGTTCATCTTTTTCAACTTCGAGTCCCAACATCAGGTCGATTTTTATCCCAAGATCCTTGAGAACTGAATCGAGTGCTTCAGCCTGAGCAACCGTCCGGGGAAACCCGTCAAAAATAAATCCTTTCGCATCGCTTTGACCTTTTATTTTATTACGAATCATTCCTATAATGATTTCATCGGAAACCAGTTCTCCTCTGTCCATGATTTTCTTTGCCTGAAGTCCGAGTTCCGTATTGGCAGCCTGCTCCGCTCTCAACATATCACCGGTGGAAAAATGAGTAAGACCATATTTATCAATGAGCTTTTCTGATTGTGTCCCTTTGCCTGATCCCGGAGGACCGAATAAAACGATGTTCAACATTTTCTTCTGAATATTTTTTGATTTATAAAGGCTGCAAATATAGTGATTCGGAATTATTTCCGAACATTTTTTTAGTCCTCAACCACCTTGTAAAGATCCGCCAGGTTTCGACCTAATCCTTCATAGTCCAATCCGTATCCCAGCACAAAATCATTAGGTATTTCGAGTCCAACATAATCCAGTTTCAGATCCTTCGTATAAGCATCCGGCTTATACAGCAGAGTTGCCACCTTTATTTCGGCCGGTTCATAACCTTTCAACTGCTTAATAATATTGTCCAGCGTAACTCCCGTATCAACTATATCCTCCAATATTACCACCGTTTTCTGGAAAATATCCTCATTGATCCCAATCAGGCGCTTTACGTTTCCTGTACTCGAAGTCCCGGCATAGGAGGCCAGTTTCAGAAAAGAAATCTGGCAATCCAGCGTGATCTCCCTGAAAAGATCTGATGCAAACATAAAGGCTCCATTAAGTATCCCCAGAAATATCACATCCTTCCCGGCCAGGTCCTGGTTGATTTTTATGGCCATTTCTGAGATCACCTTCCGGATCTCCGCACTCGGTATATAGATTTCGAATTCTTTATCGTGGACTTTTTTTCTGCTCATTCAGATTTCTATTAATGAATATTTCTGTGTGAATTTATAAATAATCCCGTTCCCTGAGATTCGATAATGCATAAAGTGGGATTACTTCTATTTTTTCATAAGACGAAAAGTTTTCCAGGGAAACCCGGAATCCCTTATTGGAACCTCGTTCCTGCATGAATAAGTTCATGCTCTGCATTTTTCCGGTGCTACCGGATTTAATTTCAACAGGAACAATTTCATCTTCTCTTGATACAAGATAATCCACTTCGGCGCTGCTTCCCCTCTTCTCTCGATGCCAGTAAAAAAGTCTAAAGGGAGCATATGGATTAGCATATTTTATCATTTCAAGTCCCGCATAAACCTCAGCCAGACTTCCCTTATTCAGCAAGTCAATATTGCCGGCCAGCATCGGTTCGGTTAGCTTAAAATCCAATAACATCTGTAAAATACCGGTATCAAGTATCAAGGCTTTGAACTTTTTAATATTTATCCCCGCACCAAGAGGGATGCCCTGTCCTGATGTATGATAAGCCTTATGAACCAAACCGGCCATCTCCAATAGATTTAATGCGCCACTTGCCTGTTGTGGGTTTGAAGTTGCACTGGATTGAGAAAAAATAAACTTTCCTCCCGACTGCCTGATAACCGAATCCATAACCTCTTTCAGCCGAAGGACAGGTACATTCTTTCGGTATTTCTCAAAATCATCATAATATGATATTGAAATATCATTCAGAATATTGCGGATATCCCGAATATTTCCACCATACAGGTAGGTCTTAACAACTTCCGGCATACCGCCCAGGATCAGATGCTTTTTAAGCAGACCAATCAATTTGTTGTGAAATGGCTCTTTCAGTGGACTTGAAGGAGTTGCATTTCTCTTTAATTCCAGTAATGAGTCTTCTCCAGAGGCAAGAAGGAACTCATCAAACGACATCGGGTACATAAACAATGATCTGATCCTTCCTACTCCAAATGAAGCAATGTCCTCCAGGGCAAACTCCAGCAGGGATCCTGCTGTAATCACATGTAAGCCCTTCCTGTCCTCATAAAAATAACGCAATGCCTCAATTGCCCTGGGGCATTTCTGGATCTCATCAAAAAAAAGAAGGGTCTTTCCGTCCTCGATCGGTTCACCAAGATACAAGGACAGATCATCAATAATCCGTCCTGCATCAAGGTTCTGCTCGAAAAAGCCGCAGAACTCAGAGTTTTTTTCAAAGTTTATCTCGATTGAATTTTGGAATTGTTTGCCAAATTCCCTTACCAGGTAGGTTTTACCTACCTGCCTTGCTCCCCTTAGCAGTAGGACTTTCCTTCCCCTGTCATTCTTCCATTTTTCTAACTCACTGACTACATGCCTTTTCATGTGCTATATATTAAATAATCAGGGCTAATATTCCTATCTTTTTTATAATTATCAAGGCTAATTTAGCCAATTATCTTTAAATAATCAAGGCTAATAATTCTGATACGACTATTTCGACTGAATATCTCAAGTAGAGAATTCAGGATTTCAATGCACCTATTTCACAAAAATATTGTTTATGAAGACGATAAATTCAATGTTCGGTCATTAAGTGAAAAGGTTCAGATTCTTTGTGTAGTTTTGTGTTTAAATTAACACCTAACAAGTTCATCGTATGAATCCAAAAGTCAGTATTATCATGGGCAGTACATCTGATCTGCCTATTATGGAAAAAGCAGCCAAGATCCTGGATGATTTTGGCATCCCCTTTGAGATCAATGCCTTATCCGCTCACCGGACGCCGGACCAGGCTATGAAATTTGCCAAAGGAGCCTATGAAAGGGGCATCCGTGTGGTAATTGCCGGAGCAGGAGGAGCCGCTCATTTGCCAGGTGTTATCGCAGCCCTGACTCCTATACCTGTAATCGGGGTTCCAATCAAAGCTTCCATTTCCATTGACGGATGGGATTCCCTGCTGTCGATTGTTCAAATGCCCCCGGGGATACCTGTTGCTACAGTTGGACTAGATGGAGCCATGAATGCAGGCATCCTTGCAGTCCAGATCCTTGGTGCCGGCGATGAAAAGATCGCCAGGCAGGTAGTGGAATTTAAGGCCGGACTGGAATCAAAGATTGTTAAGGCCAACGAGGAACTTAAAAGTGTGAAGTTTAAATTCAAAACCAATTAGGTAGTTTGAAAGAGCGGTGAATATGCACATACAAAAAATCCCTCAGAGGATCATATTCACGCTGCTCATTTCCATGCTGATCATTCTCCCGGCATCCAACATCCATGCCTCCAATGACAATTACCCTGCCGGCACCCGTGCTGCTTCACTCTCGGGTGTTGCAGTGATGTACCCTGATTTCTGGTCTGTCTGGCATAACCAGGCTGGACTGGGATATTACACTCATTATACCGCCGGCATCCATCACGAGAACCGCTTTCTGGTCCCAGAATTTGCACTAAATTGTGTAGGAATGACCCTGCCGACCTCAAGCGGTACATTTGGAATTTCATGGTCACACTTCGGCTATCCGGCATATCATGAAAATAAGATCGGTCTGGCATTTGGGAAGGCTTTTCATGAGAGGTTTTCCGCCGGTGTGCAAATCAATTACCTGGATGCATTTATTAATGACGATTTTGGCCGCAGAGCTGCGGTTGCCATTGAAGCCGGTATCATGGCCGAACCTGTCGAAAATCTCCTGATAGGTTTTCATGTCTTCAACCCGAGCGCTTCAAGCCTCTCAAAAATGGATGGAGAACATATCCCCGTAATACTGAGGATGGGAATCGGATACCGCTTTGGAGACCACCTCTTCCTTGGAACCGAAACTGAAAAGGACCTGGATATAGGGAAAGCGTTTCTAAAAGTAGGTTTGGAATACAGGTTAATTGAGTATATTTATATCAGGACCGGTCTCAGCGTTCATGAATATGTTCATCATTCATTCGGTGTGGGTTTCAATAAATTCAATTTTCAGGCTGACATTGCATTTTCCTTTCAGCCAATCACCGGCTATACCCCATTCTTCTCCTTGTCCTATGTTTTTAAGTAAGCTCTATCCTATAATCCTTGTAATAGGACTTTTGCTAATCCCCTCAAATCCTTCAAACGCCCAGGAATACTATTCAACCCGCTCGGTGGTAGTGGAAGACCTGATCGAAAAGATTGCCAGGAGTACAGATGAAGAGCTGGATTATCATACCCTGTTTCAAAACATTTACTATTACCTTGAGAATCCCCTGAACCTGAATACCGCAAGCCGGGAGGAACTTGAAAAGATGCACCTGCTGACTGATTTCCAGATCACGAGCCTTCAGCAATACATCGGGGAAAACGGCCCCATTCTCAGCATATACGAACTCCCGTTGGTTTATGGCTTTAACGAATCATCTGCCCGGACCATTAAACCACTTGTTTCATTTGAACCGCCTGTGAGGGATATGAAGTCTGGTCAACGAAAAAGTTCCCATCAATTGCTCATGCGCGTTTCATCGGTACTGGAGGAACAAAAGGGATATTCTGACATTTCCGACTCAGCACTTGCTGCAAAACCGAATTCACGCTACATGGGAAATCGTCTACGGATCATGACTAAGTACAGGTATCGATGGGGAGACAAGTTGCTGATCGGATATAATGGAGATAAAGATCCCGGCGAACCATTTTTCAGCGGAGAGAACAAAAAAGGATTTGACTTTAACTCAGCCTATCTTCAGGTAAATGATGTCTGGAAATTCAAAAATATCCTTGTCGGGGACTACCAGGTAAAATCAGGTCAGGGATTAAATCTCTGGACCGGACTGGCATTTGGAAAATCACCTGATATTGTAAATATCCGAAAGAAGGGGAATGTCCTTAACCCTTATGGGTCGGTAGGTGAAAACCGATTCTTCAGGGGTGTGTCCGCTACTATGGAACTGGGGAATTTCGATGTAACAGGATTCTTCTCACACAAAAAAATAGATGCTAACCTGATTGAAGATACGCTTACTGCTGAGAGGATTTTCAGCTCCTTTCAATCAAGTGGCTACCATCGTACGCCCGGAGAATTTGAAGACAAGGATGCAGTAAGGGAAACAGTTACCGGGGGAAATATCAAGTGGAACCTCGATCGTATGAGGATCGGGGCCAGCCTGGTCCACTATTTTTTTGACTCTGAGTACCTGAAAAATTCCTCAGAAACCTCAATCCCTGGATTCAAAGGGCAGTCAAATACCAATATAGGAATGGACTATGCAGTTGGACTTAAGCGGGTCAGCATCTTCGGGGAATTTTCCTATAGTGTAAATTCCGCTGACAGCAACTTTACAAACAGGTGGGCAATGTTGAACGGGGCCAGTTTTCAGCTTCACCCTCAGGTTTCCGTTTCGGTACTTCACCGATATCTTGGAGCCGGATTCAATGCCCTTTACGGGAACGCCTTTCGGGAAAACTCTGTCAATTCAAACGAGAACGGAATCTATATGGGATTGGAAGTTCTACCCATACCGGATTGGAAATTCACCGCATATCTTGACGCATACCGCTTTCCATTTCTTGCAGAAGGAATTGCCAACCGCAGCTCAGGATATGACTACCATCTGCAGGCGGAATATGTAAAGCGGGACAGGCTGACCGCCTATCTCAGGTATAGGTTCAAAACAAAACCTCAAAACGTAAACTCGACAGGGACTATTAATTCTTCCGCTGTGACACCTCGAGGATCACAGCTCAGGTTTCATATCTCCTACAAAGTAGCGGATGATCTTACCTTTCAGAACAGACTGGAACTATCTTTCTATGAGAAAACCACCCGGGAGTCCGGCTGGCTGGCTTATCATGATATTCTCTACAAACCCTCCTCATTCCCACTGGCATTTTCATTTCGCTACGCCATGTTCGACACAAAAAGCTATAATTCCCGAATCTACACCTATGAGCACGATGTGCTTTATGCCTTTTCCATCCCATCCTGGTACGGTAGAGGCATCCGCACCTACCTAAACACCCGCCTAAAACTAGGCCGCCATATCGACCTCTGGTTCAAATACGCCCTCAGCTGGTATCCGGAACGTGAAACCATCAGCAGCGGACTGAACGAGATACAGGGGCATCATCGGCAGGACATCAATGTACTGATGAGGTTGAAGTTCTGATCCTTCACATGCCAACGATAAGGGATCCGCTTTATATTTTTTCTGATATCATCCAGGTACCTGACAGTTATCACAGCCGATCATTTCAACAAATATTTGTGTCAATATGAGACATTTTTTTGTGTCAATATGAGACGATATAATCCCCATACCCAGAATGATAAATTCTATATTATTGATAATGTGTAATATATGCAGTATGGCATAGAAATTGGATAATTCCATTATCATAATCCTGAGTTATATTTGATTTTTAAGGATTTTAAAACTGCGGACCATGCTAAGAAACTTCATCATCTCAGCCATAAGAAATATCATCCGGGCCAGGGTTCAGTCCATCATCCAGGTATTAAGTCTTTCCCTTGGAATCACTGTCGTAATTCTGGTTGGCATGTATGCCTATACGGAGCTGAATTACGATAAATTCAATGAAAAATACGACAGGATCTACCGTCTGGAATATGGTGATAATGTTTCCCTTCCAAGTGCAATTGGCCACCGGATCAAGCAGAATATCCCGGAAGTTGAAAATGTGGTTCGATTATTCATTGACAGGACCAAAGAACCTTTGCTCTATTTCAGATACTATCCTTCTAATGACTCAGCCAATGCCAGAACCGTATCAACAGGAAATTATATAAGATGCGACAGCACCATTTTTGACATCTTTTCCTTCAATTTTATCCAGGGAGATCCGCACAACGCTTTAAAGGAACCTTATAGTTGTGTTATAACCAAGAGTCAGGCAAGACGGATGTTCGGAAATACAGATCCTGTTGGACTAACCCTTGAGAGGATTAATAGCCTTATGAAGGGATGGTACACTGTCACCGGGATCATCGATGATATAGAGCATTCCCATATTGATATTGATTTTTTAATTTCACTAACCACATATGATAGTTCAGGATATGGCGTTAATAAAGTTCCGCGTGGACACCCGGAATACCTGAATTCTATTGTTTGGGGCAGAGGGATGAAAACTTATATGACTCTTAATGAGGCGGCAGATCCGGTTTTTGTTGAGAACAGGATAAATGAGCATTTCAGTTATATTTTCAAAGATCTTTCACGAAACGAGGATTCGAAATACTTTTCCATGCGCCCGATGAAGGATATATATTTCAGCGATGGGTTGGCAGGAGAGGCAGGCTATAGTAAACATGGCGACCTGGGCCAACTTCGCATTATGATCACCATTGCCCTCTTTATCCTTATCCTTGCAATAATAAATTACATTAACCTTACAACAGCTCGTGCCTCTTTGAGAGCAAAAGAGATCAGAGTAAGGAAGGTCACAGGCTCATCCATATTCCTGCTGATCAGCCAGTTCCTGGTAGAATCTGTTATTGTGGCTCTGATCTCCCTGCTGATCGCGCTTACCATGGTGCAACTATTAATACCTGCTTTCAATCAGCTGGCTTCGTTAGAAATGAATCCAGAACTTCTGTTAAATGGGAAAACATTGATCGCCTATTCCTTATCCATAATCCTGCTTGGTATAATATCCGGCATGTATCCAGCCCTTTATCTTACGGGAATGAATTCTGTTGCTTCTCTTTCAGAAAAGCGGGCCAGTGAACCTGGAATAATAGTATTCAGGCGGGCATTACTTACTTTTCAGTTCACCTTATCCATCATCCTTATCATAGGCGTTTTTGTGATCTCCAGGCAAATACAGTTCATGAAAACAGCTGATCTTGGATTTAACAAAGACAAGGTGATAACCATAAGTCATGGAAGTCGCTTCGGCTCTGATCATATTAAGCAGCAGACTTTTAAGCAGGAACTACTGAAATCCCCTGACATCCTGGGTGTGGCCTATTCAGAAACCGAATTAGGAAACCAGGCTTATGAACGAATGGTTAATATTGAATTTAACGGCATCATCAAAAATTGCAATCTCATAAACATAGATCCTGATTTTATGGATGTTCTGGGAATATCCTTCCTGGAAGGGCATACCTTTTCATATGGTTTACCACGCATAAACTCTTGGGATTCGCTTGCTGCAGGGCAAACCTTTCCAATAATAATAAATTCAAGTCTTGCACGGGCCTTCGAGCTTGATTCCCCTGTCGGCAGCCTTGGAAAACACATTAACTGGGAAAGGAATTTGCAGGTGATCGGCATTATCGATGATATTCATTTTTTCTCACTGCATCAACCTATAGCACCCACAGCATATTGGTATATTCCACCCCATTTTCATAAAGCAAGCGTAAAAATTTCTTCGAATAACATCTCTTCTACCTTAAGGTACATAAGGAATGTTTTTGGAGACATATATCCTGATTTTGTTATTGAGTATTCTTTCCTGGATGAAACCTTTAACAGGCAATATCTAGAGGATGAAATCACAGGCAAAATCATTATCGTTTTTGCGGTGATTGCTCTGTTGATAGGCGGTCTTGGCTTGTTCGGCCTGTCTTTCTTCATGGCTGCCAGGAAGACCAAAGAAATAGGGATACGTAAATCATTGGGAGCCACAGACCTAATGGTTTTCATCCTTCTTTCAAAAGAATTTATCAAATGGGTAACTCTCTCAGTTATCATCGCCTGCCCGCTGGGTTGGATAATCATGAACAAGTGGTTGCAAGACTTTGCCTACAGGACCAATATGAGTGCCTGGATATTTATCCTGGCTATAATATTTGCCTATGCAATTTCTTTTATAACGGTTGCATGGCACGCCTGGAAAACGGCAAGGACAAATCCTATTGAAGCACTCAGGTACGAATAGTATTAAAAATATTCAATCATGCCCCATATCAATACTTATTAACGGAATTCCAGCGAAAAGACCTTGAAATTCTAAGGCAATTTTTGATGCATACAATCCGGTATTAATACTGCAAAATTACTTATAAAACAGGGATGGTAGACTTGTTGAAACACTTACGCCAGGAGCTTGTACCCCGCCCGGGATACCATCAACAGCGGACTGAACGAAATCCAGGGGCATCATCGGCAGAGTATTAATGTGCAATTGAGGTTGAAGTTCTGAGGCTTCTTTCAGGAATCGCTATTAGAGTATATACCCCATTTTTCTGAGCTACATCGGAACACCTTCGGTATCACTTTCCTGCCTCCTACCCCCTTTTCAGTTTTTCACAAGTCACAGAGAGGTGACTTCTTCACAGGATGGTGACTCATGAACATTGATTACGTATATTTTACGCTACCTTATAATGCTGTTACACAGCTTATTGGAATGCCCTCTTAGCATACGCGAATGAAGTAAAAGTCACACATTTGGGGAAAACTCACTAACCCGTGACTTCTGGATTTTCCGAAAAAGATAATCCTGTTTCTTTTCTCAGAAAATATCCCCATTTTTTGTTCTTATCACTTCTCCAATCGCTATTAATGTTGACAACGATTGTTTTTTTGAGTAACTTTTAACACTTTATATGCATCATAAACCCTATCATGAAACCCTTTCTTATCACTGCCACCATAGTTTTATTGCTCAGCCTGTCATTCCAGACAGCAAACGGTCAGGGCAATAATTATACAGCTCCATCGGACATTCTTGCAAACACCACATGGGATTTTGATACAGTATTCATTACCCAGAACGTAAAGATCTTTCCCAATGTCACTATGATCATTGAGGCAGGAACCATTGT
>JAUUZM010000073.1 GCA_030589965.1 Bacteroides sp. | reverse complement strand
TGACTGCCTGGTTATTCAAACAGTTCGTGGAGGATTTATCTGATGAACTGGAGGTTAAAATATATGCTTCAAATGCACTTGGACAGGAAAGGGAAGTATATGAAGCCATGCAGCTGGGTTCAGGTGCATCATGCTGTATAAGCGGTACAGCTATTTTGAACAATTTCATTCCGCAAATGGGTGTACTGGACATGCCCTATTTATGGAAAGATTACAAGCATATTCATGATGCTCTGGATGGAGAGGCTGGCCAGGAATTAGCCCGGATATCCTCCGGGAAAGGATTGAAAATTGTTTCTTTTCTGGACAGCTGGGGATATCGTAATGTAGTTACAACATCGAAAACAATTGAGAGCATTGATGATCTCAAAGGATTAAAGATCAGGACAATACAGTCCAAAAATTATATTGAGACTATTAATTCAATGGGTATGAATGCCACTCCAATGTCCTTCGGGGAAGTTTATACCGGTATGCAAACAGGCATTTTAGATGGATTTGAACATAATGCTACGGTAATTCAATCGACCAAACTTTACGAGGTGGGAAAACATCTGACTTATACCCGTCACTTATTTGGTGCAGTTGTATTCATGTACTCCCTGAAGCAATGGGATAAATTAAATCCCAAACAGAAGGATGCCGTTCAGAAAGCCGTTCAAATGACTGCAGAAATTCAGCGTTCATTGGCTCCGGTGAAGGAACAGGAGGCCATGGATTTTTTGGAATCAAAGGGAATGCAATTTCATGCCATTGATATTGAACCTTTTCGTATACAGAGCATTCCTCTTCAAAATCAAATGGCCAAAAGATGTGATGCTGAGACCATTCTAAATGCAATCAGAAGCTATGAAAATTAATAAATGGCTTGATCCAATTCACAGGACATTTGCATATTCCATTGCCATACTATTTGCTCTTATGGTAATTGTTGGTTTTCTGCAGGTTACCAACCGGTATTTCTTCAACAGTTCCTTAAGCTGGAGCGAGGAGTTTCAAAAATTTGCCCATATATGGCTCATCTGTTTAACCATTCCGCTGGCATATAAGAACTCTGCACATCTGGGTATGGATATCATTTACAAAAAGCTGTCCATAAAAAATCAATCCCGGTTTATGCAACTTGTAAATTCTCTCTGGCTGCTCACCGGAGTAGTATTGGCTGTTTATTCGCTTGAGCTGATAAGGGTTGCAAGAACTCAAGTCAGTCCCGGACTGGGCATAAGCATGGGATGGATTTATGCTGGACTATTTATCGGGAATATTTATCTGATCATAACAGCCATTCAGAAATTAATACAGAACTCTCAATCGACTTAAGCAGGCAATATGTTTATTCTAGGTTTGTTCATAGCTCTACTACTTTTGATTCTACTGGGATTTCCTATCTATCTGGTGATCGGCATCGTAGTTATTGCCGGATATGTTTTCACACCTGACCTGGTATTAGCCATCGTTCCTCAAAAAATATTTTCAACACTTGATTCATTTAGTTTGCTGGCGCTCCCGTATTTTATACTTACCGGGGAATTAATGTCCCGCGGCGGATTAAGCAAGAAACTGGTTGCTTTTGCAGAGAAAATTGTTGGCCATATGAGAGGGGGACTTGGACATGCATCAGTGATATCCTGTATGATCTTTGCAAATATTACAGGATCCGCAGCAGCATCAACTTCTGCTATTGGTTCCATCCTGATTGATCCCATGAAAGAAAAAGGTTACAAACCAGGATTTTCCGCTGCACTTTTTGCAACCTCCGGTATTATCGGATCTATTATTCCTCCCAGCATGGTTATGATTGTATACGGAGCAATGGCTGGAGTATCAATCGGGGGATTGTTTTTAGCAGGAATTTTACCGGGTATTCTAATCGTGATTGCACTGATGACTACGGTTTATCTTCATTCATTTTCTAAAAATTTTCCGGAACTAAGAAAAATATCCAATCGATTTAGCCTGAAATCAGTCATTAAGGAAATCCCGAGGGTCTGGGTTGCATTATTGGCGCCGGTAATAATTTTAGGAGGCATACTGGGAGGGATATTTACGGCTACCGAAGCAGGAATCGTTGCATGTGTCTACAGTTTTATTGTCAGTGTTTTCATCTATAAAACAGTTAAGTTCAAAGACCTCAGCCGGATACTTGTAAACGCCGCAATAACAACTACCATTGTGGTCAGTATAATATCAATTGCAGGTGCATTTGGTTGGTTGCTGACTTATCTGGATTTCAATGAATTTGTTCTGAATGCTTTGTTATCAATTACCGACAACGCAGTCCTAACACTGATAATCTTATTGATAATAATGCTGATTCTAACCATGTTTGTGGAATCATTGGCCATATTGATAATAATGATCCCGGTTATCACATACATAGGTTCCCTTTATGGATTTAATCCCTTCTATCTTGGGTTAACGGTGATTATGGCAACACAAATAGGCGCTACTACCCCACCGGTTGCAGTGGGTTTATTTGTTGCTACCAGCATTGCCAAAACAGATTATCAACAGACGGTAAAATACAGTCTTCCCTTTATTCTGGCATTGGTAGCTATTCTGATACTAATCCTGGCCATCCCTGCTCTTTCAACATGGATACCTGAAATGTTCCTGGACTAAAAATGAAATCTCGATTTGTATGGAGAAAATATATCCCGTAAAGTGGTCTATCCGAAATTGGGATCATTGACCGCCAGATCATACCTCCGGCTTTCCGGTTTATGGGCAGCCATAACCCAAAAATAGCAACTTTTCACACCTGGCATGCCACAGGTGGGATGATACCCTTCCGGGATTATTACACAGTCCCCCGTCGATACGGGATGGACATATTCAAACTCTCCGGCCTTACGACTGGCATAATGAAATGCTGCTTGTGGTTTATCAATATCAAAGTAGCAATAAACCTCTTCCAAATCGTCGGTATGCTGGTGAGGGGGCCAGCTTGTCCATTGCCCAGGATCCCCGCAGGAAATCCCGCAAATCAATCGCGAACCTTTATCCTCCTGGGCCAGGGTCATAAAAACTTCCCGTCTGTAAGGTGCATCCCCATGTATCTGATGGATATCACCCAGGGGCAGGGATAGATCATACTCCCTCGTGAAAAATTTGCCCTTGTTTTCATCAATGCTTCCACCAATGAAAATGGAACAATCCTCCTTTGCAGTTATTACTATACTTTCCTTTGCCGGTAAATAAAAAGAATCAAACTTTCCCAGATCCTGTTTCTCCTCTACGTACCTGATTTCAGAAGTCCCTTTTATGATAACTCCATTCAATTCAAGTTCATCTTTCTTTAATAAATACTCGCTGCCCTTATTCAGGTTCAGACGAAAAATCCAGGTGATTTTGCATGCCGAGTTTTCCGGGGTAACGATTTCGTAAAAGCCCTCTTCCCCAGGGCTGGTATATTTCCAATTCGAAGGATGATTTTCTTGATTCACAATTATTATTTTTTTAGTTATTTCCTGTTTAAACTGTTGAGAGCAATCCTCCGTCAACATAGACCATCTGTCCGTTCACATAGCTGCTGGCTGAGGATGAGAGAAATAGTAATGCGCCCAGTAATTCTTCAGTTTCACCCCATCGATTGCTTGGAGTCCGGCTACATAACCAGGAATCAAATTCCGGATTCTCATAAAGTGGCTTTGTCATATCAGTCTTAAAATATCCGGGACCAATTCCGTTCACCTGGATATTGTATTTTGCCCAATCTGTAGCCATGCCCTTAGTCAGCATTTTAATACCACCTTTTGATGCTGCGTAAGGAGTAATGGTAGGTCTTCCCAATTCACTTTGCATAGAACCGATGTTTATAATCTTACCGGACTTTCTTTTAATCATTTCTTTAGCCACATACTTGGCCATCAAAAATGAACCTGTCAGGTTTATGCCAATGACTTTATCCCAATCCTCATCACTAAAATCCTCCAGTGGAGCACGAAGGTTTATTCCGGCGTTATTAACCAATATATCAATTACACCTACCTGTTCTGTTATTTGCTCTACAGTCCCTTTTACCTGCTCTCCATCGGTTATATCAAAAGCGTAACCATAGGCCTGATAACCCGATTCTTTAAACTCTTTTACTTGTGCTTCTACCTTTTTACGAGATCTGCTGTTCAAAATCACCGTGCACCCATTTTCTGCCAGACCCTTTGCAAATACATTCCCAAGTCCCCCTGTCGAACCGGTCACCAGGGCAATTTTACCCTCTATATTGAATAATCTTTCTGCTTTCATAATACCTATGTGATTTCTAAAAACTACTTTATACTTGTTCTCTCCTTTTGTTCCACAAAATAAGGCTGAAATTTATACTCTGAATGAACATTCCAACGGGCATTCACGGAAGGCATATATTTACTTAAACCTTCTATTATATCAGCATTCTCTGGCTTTCCTGCTATGTTGGTCCATTCATTCGGATCAGAATTATGGTCATACAACTCTTCTCCCCCATCCTCGTAGCGAATATACCTGTATCCGGATGTGCGGACTCCATGGTTGTTCATTCCAAAGGTTGTTATAGCTACCCTGTCCTTGGTTTCAGATACTTCTCCCCTCATTTCCTGGACAAGGCTAACACCTTCATTCCTGGAGTAAAAAGGCAATCCGCATAATTCAAGGAGAGTGGGATAAATAGATAACATCTCAGCAGGTGTCTCAATTACTTTTCCTTTTGGAAGATTTGGGGCTGTAAAAATCAGGGGAGCATTGGTAGCCGGTTCCCAGAGAGCATGTTTGGCAAAGGTACCCTTCTCTCCAAGTCTGTATCCATGATCTGACCACAACACGACAACAGTATTTTCAGCATATTTGCTTTTTTCGAGTGCATCAAGCATCCTTCCCAATTCATAATCAACAAAACTTATACAGGCAAGGTAAGCCTGTATAATATTTGGCCATTCATTGCTTTCAATAGCCCAGTCAGTAGACGGCATCATGGGCAGATCATTTATCAGGTGGGCCACAGGTGGAACATCATCTAAATCATCCGATTTGTAGGGTGTCATTTCCAGGTCCTCCACAGGATGAATATCAAACCATCTCTGGGGAACGTAGAGCGGTACATGCGGGCGGAGAAATCCCATTGCCAGGAAAAATGGTTTATCATAGTCACGACCCAGTCTTTCAATAGCCCAGTCAATCGATTGGTGATCAGGCATCAGTGAATCAGCCTCAGGAAATGCGCCCCAATCCGTACTTGTACGACCGTAATTTTCGGGGTCAGAAGTTCCAAAACCATCCCAGACAAATCGTTTTTCCGGCAAGGGACCAAATCCCTTATACCTTCCCCCTGATTCATCGAAAACTCCTTCGGGTGCATGGGAATGCCAAAGTTTCCCGATTCCCATGGTATGATAGCCATTATTTTTAAAATATTCCGGCAAGAAAAGAATGTCTCCGGTTGCATCATTGTCAGATTTGATCATATTGTCGTCAATCATGCCGTAAATGCCAGTGGTTGATGGACGCAATCCTGTCATCAAGGATGCACGTGATGGACCGCATAGAGGAGCCTGGCAGTGTGCATTGGTAAAAAGAACCCCCTGAGCAGCAAGTCTGTCAAAGTTTGGTGTTTTGGTATTAGGATGCCCATTCATACAACCCAGCCAGTCGTTTAAATCATCCACTGCAATAAACAACACATTGGGAGTATCCGGGCTTAATTCAGAATTGGATGTTTTTTCACTGTTGCCGCATGATAATAAAGTGAGCGATCCACATAAAAGTAAAAATAGGTTTAGTTTTATCATTTTTTTAAATTTTGGGATGGTTTACCTCTAATTTCTTATGTATTGAAGGCGAAAATTAATGGATATTCAAACATACAAAATTAATGGAAGGTTAACTTAATCAGGATTTTAATTTAGACTCAGGTGAGGTTTATTCGGGGTAGATCAGGTATTTTTTCCGGATGTTTTTAAAGTCATCAAGGTCATCCTGCCAGGAAGCCCGGATTACCTCTTCTGATAGTCCGTCGATGATCTGCTGCCTTAGTTTTGCCGTTCCAGCCAGATTTTCAAAATAGGGTATGAAGAAGTTTTCCTTGTCAGGGAAATTATGGTAAGCAGAGATCAGCCAGGAAAGATTGATCCTGGATTTCAGAGAGCTACTCTCACGCAGGTACCTTAGGTCCATTCCCTTGCATTGCTCGTCCTTAAATTTTGGATTTGCGGACTTCCCAGGTATGCTTCGGGGTGTAAATTCATAATCCATTCCTTCCAGATCCGGATGACCAAAAATCTCAAAGGGTGCATCCGTACCTCTGCCTTCACTTATTACTGTTCCCTCGAAAAAACAAGTAGAAGGATACAGGTATATTGAATTCATTGATGGCAGATTGGGTGAAGGAGGGACAGGCAATTCATATAGGCTTTGATGAGTATAGTTCTCGCAAGAAATGACTGTAAGATCACATATTAATCCCTCTCCAAGCCAGCCCTCACCATTTACCATTCTGGCATATTCACCAATTGTCATACCGTGGACCACAGGAATTTCATGCATACCGACAAATGAACTGAACTCCGATTCGAGAATCGGTCCGTCGACATAAAAACCATTTGGGTTGGGCCGGTCCAGTATGATTACTCCTTTCCCGTTTTCTGCACTGGACTGCATAACATAGAACAGAGTGGAAATGTAGGTGTAAAACCTGGCACCAACATCCTGAATATCGAATAAAATCAGGTCAATATCCTGTAGCGTTTCAGAGGAGGGCTTACGCATATTACCATACAGTGATACCACGGGCACTCCAGTACGTGTATCAACTCCTGCCTTTACCTGTTCCCCGGCTTCTGCCGAACCCCTAAATCCGTGTTCCGGACTGAAGACTTTAATTATTTCCCCTCCGGAAATATCCACTGATCTATTCTTGTTTGACAAAAGTATTCTGAGGCTGTCCACCAGGTGTGTGGATCCGATCATAGAAGTCTGATTGGCTACAATACCAATTTTTCTCCCATGCAGCAGGGGAAGATATGCATCTGTCTGATCAGCCCCCGGCCTGATGCTTTCTTCACCGGCACATCCCTGGAACAAAAAGGCAAAAATCAGAATACTCCCTGCAATTTTTCGATTTCTTTTCAGATGATGGGCATTAAGAACTATAAGAGATAGGGCAATAAAAACCATTCCGATAACCGCAATTAACTCAGGATTGTCATCCGGTAGTATGATCCAGCTTAGAAGTGCCCCGAATACCGGAATAAGAAATTTCCAAACATTCAGAACGGAAACCTTAATTCCCGGACGTCTCAGAAGGATAAACCAAATACTGAAAGCAATGGCAGACATAAGACTCAACCATAGAAGGGATATATAATATGGTACTACATTAATACTGAATGTTAGTCCCTCAAATGGAATTGACAAGAGGAACAATCCGGCTCCTCCAATCATTAACTGTGATGAATTCAACAATAGTGGAGGTAGTCCATCTTTATATTTGACTACAACTACGTTTCCAATACTGCCGGCCAGCATGGCGGCAACCAGTATTAGTATACCCCAGAATTCCTTCCCCTCCTGCCAACTGAAATTTTGACGGCTTGCTGCAATGATTACAACTCCGGTCATCCCGATCACGATGGATCCCATGGTTCGGTAATTCAACCTGTCGTCACTCAGAAGAATATGTGCCATGATGGCTGAGAACAAGGGACTCGCACCGATGATGATGGCCGTAAGGGAAGCCGGTACCATGCTGATGCCAATGTAAAACCCTGTATAAAGCAGGAAAGTCTGGAAGACAGCAAGGCGGAGTACCTGTTTCCAATTCTGTCTGATCTGCCTGAGAGAGGACCTGATATTTCCACAAAAAGGAAGAATATAGAGTCCGGCGAGAAAAAATCGAATGCCCCCAAATTGAATAGGAGTAGTATATTCCAGTCCGATCTTTACACCAACGAAGGCAGTAGACCATAACAGGCAGGCGGCAATGGCCATCGTAGTGGTACTCGATAATCGGGTGCGCATATTGAATAACTTAATGCTGGTTTCCCTATAAAAAGATTAAATTTGCCTTTGGAAAATCGGAGTTTAAAAGTAAACCATTTTTGGGCAATCGCCTTATGAATACAGAGATCTTTATCGCCAAAAAACTGATTTTCAGCAGGGACAAGACTAAGAGCATAGCCCGCTCCATCCTTGATATTGCTATTTTTGGTATTAGCCTCGGACTGGCGGTAATGATCGTTGCTGTTTCCGTGGTAACTGGATTTAAAAACGAGATCAGCCGAAAAGTAGTTGGATTCGCCTCCCATATCCAGATTCTGAATTTTGACTCAAACATCTCCTTTGAAACCCAACCTATAGACAGCCGGCAGGATTTTGTTGATGACCTGAGAGCGGATCCTGATATACGGGATGTACAGGTCTTTGCCACAAAGGCCGGAATCATTAAGACCAAGTCTGATATACAGGGAGTTGTGCTTAAAGGAGTTGGAGCAGACTATAACTGGGATTTCCTGGAGGATTACCTTCAGGAGGGAAGCGTCCCAGGTTTCAACGATTCTGTACCAGACAACAGTGTTTTGATATCAAAATACCTGGCAACACTTTTAAAGCTGGAATTGAACGATGATTTTCTTATGTACTTCATCCAGGATCCCCCTCGAATGAGAAGATTTACCATCACGGGTATTTTTGAAACCAGCCTGGAGGAATTTGATAAGACCTTTGTCTTTGGTGATCTCAGGCATATTCAAAATTTAAATGACTGGTCAGAGGTGCAGGTCAGCGGATTCGAGGTTAATATCCAAGATTTCAGTAAACTGGATGAGGGAACTTATAAAGTAATGAATAGCGTCGGTTTCGGCTTTGAAGATGATGGTTCCAGGTTGAAGGTGGTAAATATTGAGGAAAAATACCCTCAGATTTTTGACTGGCTTAACCTGCAGGATATGAACGTAATGATCATCCTGATCCTGATGCTTGTGGTGGCAGGTTTCAATATGGTTTCCGGACTTTTGATCCTGATTCTTGATCGTACAAATATGATTGGAACCTTAAAGGCATTGGGGAGCCGCAACTTAAGCATTCGGAAAATATTCCTGTACCACTCGCTTTTTATGATTGTAAAGGGACTTATATGGGGTAATATAATCGGTATAGGGATCTGTCTGATCCAGCAATATTTTGGGATAATTGAACTGGACCAGTCATCCTATTATCTTACAAGTGTGCCGATTAATCTGAATCTTCTTTCAATAGCCGGACTAAACCTGGGAACAGCAGTGGTTATCATCCTTATGCTCATTGTTCCTTCAATGATCATTTCAAGGATCAGTCCAGCGCTGGCAATCCGTTTCGAATAGATAAGAATCAACTTTTTTTTCCCGAAGATCCTGTTTCTCGCCCCGAAGGCGACTTACTTTTTGCCATTTTCGATCTCTGCCTTCAAAGCAAGCATATCTTCCTCATGCTTTCTAAGCACCTCCTTAAGATCCTGTTCAACAGATTCCCTGGCATTGTCAACCTTGGCTTCCAGCTTTAAATAATCATTCCGGATCCGGCTTCTGTTGGAAATAACAAGAATCAGCAGGACGATAAAAAGGACACATAAAGCAATCCCCAGTATCGTAAATACCTTCTTTGTCCAGTCCCCCATCACCGCAAGGCCTTCAAGGGTTGATTCCTCAGATTCCAGAAGCGCCTGTTTCAGTCCCACAAGGGCTGCATTTGTCTCTTCAATCTCTGCATTAGCAGCAGCAAACTCGTCTTTTGTAACCAGCATATCTGCCTTATGAGCTTTCTGCATCTTGAAAATCTGAGCCTGAAGACTTTTATTTTTCTTTTTCAGAATTCCAATCTCTTTTTTCAGCATATCTGTACGCTCGAGAAGGATTGAGTCATTGTCCTGTGCAGAAACACCAAGAGCGAAGGAAAGAATAAGCACTAGAGAAAATAATCTTTTCATTTTTTTTGGTTTAGGGATGAACCCCTTAAATTACAAAAATTACGTCGCTTTGTCAAGTACCCAATACTTTTGGACATCCCCCGGAAATCCCCTTTGATTTCTTTTGATTGCAGACTGGATCAGTGATCCAATGGATCAGCATGTGATAAGGTCAAAATATTGGGGATCATTCTATCTTGTTATCGTCACTTATAACGGGTTGACTTTTTCAAGTAAAAGGATATAAAATATCCGTTTACTATACTTATTTGGTGCTTTTCGGATATTAAATATCTGTTAAGGGATGTTTATTATCCGAATTGACATCGAAATAGTTAATAACAAGATATTTTATGTCCACCTCATTTCTGTGAATGCCTCGGTGAAATGGTGCAGCGGACATTCACAACAATTGATTGAAAAGCATTATCAGGATCCTGGATCCTTAAGGATTAAACAGCTCATAGAACCATAATCCCCAGGGTAATCAATGGTCTTCCAGCCAACATCCCGTGAAGAAGCAAGCGGTTTTGGTTTTGTCTAAAATATTGGGGTATGTTCAACTCAATACTTAGGATCGACTGGAAATATGTATTTTCGCAGGATGGATGGAAGAAAAAAATGATTTCATAGAAGAGCTCAGACTTTCCTTGCAGGAGAATTTACCTGGCCAGGAATCCCAGATGAAAATGGCAGCACAGGTCCGCCTGGAAAACAAGCATGATTTCT
>JAUUZM010000023.1 GCA_030589965.1 Bacteroides sp. | reverse complement strand
TTCCCGACATATACATGAAGTGCTATGTAATCGATGTGGTTTTTTAATTCATCAAGAACTGTCCAGTTCCAGCCATCAGGATCGGCATCCGGCCGGTAATTGGAAGATCCGGCAGCAATAAGTTTAATTTCAGGAGAGGTTAACTTCATTAGCTTGGCCGACTCCCTTGCTTTTTTTGTATAATCGATGGCATTCAGCTGTCCCATTTGCCAGAACCCATCCATCTCATTTCCCAGGCTCCAGTATTTAATATTATGAGGTTCCGGATATCCATGTTTTTTCCTGAGTTCTGCATAATAGGGGCCTTCCTTGACATTGCAATATTCTACCCATTGCTGAGCTTCCTCTATCGTTCCGGTTCCCATGTTCACGGCGAAATAGGGTTCGGTAACTACTTCCCTTGCAAATTCAACGAATTCATTGGTCCCAAACTGGTTGGTCTCCAGTCTTCCCCAGGCAAGTTCCATTCGCGGCACTCTTTCATTCATGGGACCAACTCCATCCAGCCAGTGGTAGTTTGAAACAAAATTCCCTCCGGGATACCGAATCAGGGGCACACCAAGATTTTTCACCGCTTCAAGCACATCGGTTCGAAACCCTTTTTCGTCGGCAAGTGGAGATCCCGGTTCATAGATTCCCTCATAAACACATCGCCCGAGATGTTCGACAAAATTTCCATAGATCATTTTATTTACCTCTCCAATGGTACGATCCGTATCAATCTTAATAATGGCATTCTGTGCATTCAGGTTTATACATGCCAATGCTGTCAATATCAGCATGGCGGATAGTAGGAATTTAGATTTCATATTATTATTCCTTTTTAGTGTATTTACTGCTTAAACCATACATTCATTTCGCCTGGGCCCCTGTGGTTCCATGCGTAATAAGGGATCAGCCGGGCTTCAGAGATGATTTCTACACCATTGCGGGTTGCCCACCCCTCTCCTTTTAAAACATTAACGCCATGGAGCAGATCCGGATCGAAATCAACACTCATAGAGGAAAGGTCTGAGATGGACAGATCCAGTACGTTTCCACCATTATCAATCCCTTCTGCACAATATACAATAGGACCATACTCGAATGCCACAAGTCCAGTTTTAGCCTTTACGGAATCATGAGCTATAATCTGTTTCACTTCCATGGGAAAATCTAATTCAATGACATCCCCCTTTTTCCATGTCCCCCTCAAAACAGCGTAGCCTTTCCTGGTTTCAAACCCGACCGGCTCTCCGTTCACTCTGATTTCAGGTTTTGTTTCCGGGGGATCCAGGTACCGGAACAAATCAGAAGGAACAGGCTGGTTGTTCAGCCATCCGGGTATGCGGATATTCAAATTGGCCTCTAACTTCCTGTCATTCGTAATTTCGATTTTGATATTTCCTTTCCAGGGATAGCTGGAAGACTGGCTAAGTCCAATTACACCCTCTTCCAACTCAAATTCCACCTTGCTGTTCACAAACAGGTTCACATATGCATCATTGCCGCTGACTGCATATGCATAGGCTCCTGCCGAAGGAATAAAGCGTGACAGGTTGGAAGGACAGCAGGAACAATCAAACCAGGGTGCTCTCTCAGAATTACCCCGGTTAAATAAGGCTTCCCCGTCATGCTGCAGTGTGTTGGGATAAAAAAACAGATTCCCTTCAAGGGAAAGGCCGGATATCACTCCGTTGTATAAGCTCCGCTCCAGAACATCAATGTATGCAGCATCTCCATGTAAAAGAAACATTCGGTGGTTCCAGTACACATTTGCAATGGCGGCACAGGTCTCATTATATGGATTATTGGGAAGATCGTAATTGCCACCGTAGCTTTCTCCGTGTGGAGAAGCTCCAACCCCTCCCGTTACGGATAGTTTTTTAGAAGTAACATTATCCCATAGATTATCAACTGCTTCAAGATAAGCGGTATCTCCGGAAAGGGCCGCCACATCTGCCATGGCCGTATACATATAATTGGCCCGTACGGCATGCCCGACAGCTTCGGTCTGCATTGTTACTGGAATATGTGCCTGGCTGTAGCTCGAACCGCCAGAATGGGACCGGGTATCAAGAAGATGCTTTGCCAGCTGCAGATATTTTTTATTCCCTGTCACCCTGTAAAGTTTTACCAGTCCGATCTCAATCTCCTGATGTCCTGGGACATAATTATTTCCCTTGGTGATGCAAACATCGTAGATAAGATCAGCATTCTTTACCGCAACATCCAGAAAGCTTTTTTTCCCGCTTGCCATATAATGTGCCACAGCCGCCTCATACATATGTCCGGCGTTATAAAACTCATGACTGGATCCAGAGGTGCCGGTAAATCTTCCTTCATCGCTGTAAGTGCAACATCTGAAATCATTATATTCGTTTGCCTTCAGGGTCCATGCCGTATACAGGTAACCATCATCCTCCTGTGCAGCAGAAATATTTGCGATCAGGGTATCCAGGTAGGCTTCCATACCGGGATCCTGTTCAAGCATGAGGCTGTAGGATGCACCCTCGATGATCTTGTAAACATCAGAATCATCAAATCCATATCTCCCCCTGAACTTTCCTTCCCTGATTCCACCAGCGAAAATGAAATTATCCAGCCTTCCGGTTTCCTCGCATTTTTGAAATGCATAGGGAATGGTAACCTCACTGGCAGTTTTGATCCTGGAATACCAGAATCCCGGTTGAATATCCACCTGGTTAAAACCAACCGGGACTATGGGGTAATCAGGCATAGATTTTTCCTCCACCGAACATGCAGAAAATCCGGCTATCAGAGTCAGAAATAAACAAATACTTTTAATACTCATATCAGGCTGAATTAGGAGTCCTGTCGAAGTTACGTTATTTTTACATTTAAAATTATGAAGAAAATCCTCATCGCGGTCATATTTGCTCTTTTTATCTTTCCTTCCGGTAATCTGCTTAAGGCCCAGTCCGGTAATAATCCCCTCAGGGGAGATCTGCGTGTCCACGATCCCGTCATGATAAAGCAGGACGGCCAGTATTATATTTTCTCAACCGGCAGAGGTGTTTCAATCAAAACATCCAGTGACAGGATTCATTGGAAACGGGAAGGCAGGGTCTTTGACTCGGTGGACTTGCCAGCCTGGCATAGGGAGGATATTCCTGAGCAAAAAGGGCACCTATGGGCACCCGATATACATTACAGGGATGGAAAGTATCACCTCTATTACTCCGTATCTGCCTGGATGAATTTTAATTCAAGCATTGGCTATGCCACAAACACCACACTTAACCCCGGTGACCCGGATTACCAATGGGTGGATCAGGGAAAGGTCATCTCCTTTAAAAACGGTGGTGAGGGAGTGAATGTAATCGATCCCATGGTATTTGTCGATGAGGACGAATCTGTCTGGTTGTTTTATGGTTCTTACCAGGCGGGATTGAGAATGGCTGAATTGAACCCTGGATCAGGACAATTACTCCAGGATCCTCCGGAACTCACGGTGATAACCCCGGCCCTTGGAGAAGGAGTGTTTATCATTAAAGATTTTGAATACTATTATATTTTCGCCTCCAGGGGAAAATGCTGCAGTGGATTAGAAAGCAACTATCAGGTCGTTATTGGCAGATCCAAAAAGCTAAACGGACCTTATCTTACCAAGAATGGGGAAAGTTGGCTGGAAAATAAGTATTCCGTTTTCCTTGCAGGAGATAAGGAGGCACCGGGACGGGGGCATAATGGATTCTTCCATGAAAATGACACAACTTTTATAGTCTATCATGCATATACCCGTTCTGCGAATGGAGCTCCCCTGTTGAATATCAAACCACTCTATATGGGCAAGGAAGGATGGCCAGGTATGACACCTTCTGAAAATATTTTCAAGATGAAAACGACTGCCCAATAGGAAATCATTAAGTGAACTACAGAGAAAATCAGTTTTTCTTTATCAAAAGCAGGGCTGGCTTGTTTTCAGGAGTTACCATGGAAAGTTCCCCTTTCACCTTTAAGTTTTTATAATCAGTAAGTGCTTTTCCCTGGGGACTGAACCATCTGATTTTGTATTTTCCTTTTTCAAGTTCAGCATTGAATTTATCCCCCTCGAGGGAATAAAAAAGGTATGACTTTCCTGGCTCAGCCAGGCACCAGGTATTTTCAGGATCGGAAACAAGATCATCGGCGGGGTTCATCTTCCAGAGAATTTCCCCCAGGTGTTCGTTTACGAATTTGTCGAATTTGAGGTTCGCGGGACTGTTGCCTACCCCGTCTGCCACATGGCTGACATAGCCTCCGCCGGCCATCAAAACAGCCAGAGGATTTACATTACCGCTCCATGAAAAAATAACCTTATCCGGGTATTCATCTGCATACTCCCTGGTCAGTTTATAGACCATCCTTTCATTTGTTTGAAGGAAGCCTGAATTCATCTCGTTGCTGTGTAACCACCGAAATTCCCTGAAGGCCTTGTTCTCTCCTGCCGGAGGTGCAAACAGGGTGCCGTCTTCGAAATATGTCCAATAACCTGTATAGATTACAGAGATCATATCACGGTAGTAAGGCTCCCGTAAAATCTCGTCTGTTACGTTTTTCCCTGTAAGCAAAGCCAGCAAAAGGATTGTGTTATTCTTCTTCTGCCATTCATCTGCAACATCCAGGAAGAACTTCATGAATTCAAGGGTTCCTGCATATTGAAATGCAGGCGTATAAACAACATTATTCACCCCTTTCAATTCATCCAGGCATTTTACGATATATAGTTTGTGCAAATCCCTCCGTAAGGGGTTTGCTACATCATAAAATTCATCTGCAATATGTATGCGGAGCCTGTCTCCGCTAGGGGGACTCCTATCAAAGGGCGGGGGTTCTGTTATCCCATTGTCCTGTACGCAATTGGCGGGCCTCCAGGGAAAATCCACCCAATGTGAGGCAGATTCAACCACATTATGATTGTTGTACAGTTGATTAAACAGAATTAATCCATTCTGATCACAAAGATCTCCAAATTGCCTGATCCTGTCAAAATACCAAGGATTGAAACGGGTCAGATCAAATTTGCTCAGTCCATCCCATGCTATTCCCTCACCACTCCTGGCCCAGGGCATCTCAAGAAAAGGGCCCCAGACATCCCCGTCCATTCTCTTGACCGGCATATGATCCTTTCGCCGCCTGTCATACCATAGTCCCGTTCTGTTTACAAACATGGTCCTGTTGGTTTCCTGCATGACGGATGCAAGTTCGTTCAGGTCATCTGTCAGACCCCAGCCAGTTCGTCCTGGCACAAAACGGGTCAGGGCCGCATTTCTTTTTTTTGCCATCTCGGGAACCATGCTCCCTTCCCAGACCTCTGCTGCAAAATGTCCTCCCCAAACTGCTTTTCCATCGATTGTGAAATAACCGTTTCTGATCTCAATCGATTTTTTCAGGTCATTCTTAGGGTCTTCCTGTTTCCGGTCCCCTTTCCCTCCTGCATTCGATACAGATTTGAACACGACTGGATGCTCAGCCGGGTAATCTCCTGACGGGATTAGCATATTCAATTCCTTTTCTCCCAGTCGTTTTTTCAGCTGATGCTCAAATAAACTCAAAGGGTGGGCTCTGTGAAAAGCATTCCTGCTTAATTCAGGATTGCCTATAATATTCCCATTATTACCCAGGGCATAGTTGTGTGAGAAGGGTGGATTGTCAATTTCCAGAACTGCTGCCTGGCAGTTCCAGAGACCGCAGATGGATGCTGACCAGCCCGCTCCCTGGGAATATTTCTTTAAATCTGTTAGTTTAATAGCGTTCCCTGTTACCCTTACGTTTTCGAAAAGAGCGCCACATGCCCAGCTTTCAATACTGCCGCTGAAACTAAGTGCATTTTTTGTGGTACAGTTCCTGAATACATTGGGTCCGGCCGAACAAAATCCCACCACAAAATCATGCCTGCCGTTTTCTGCTGTGCAATTTTGGATCAGGTTTAATTGTCCCCCATTATAAAAACTCACCCTCCTTAATCCCCCGATCTCAGAGACTGGCTTCAGTGACCGGCAATTATCAATGGTGACATATGAAGCAGAAGTCTGAAGCATTACTGCTGAGGATGCGAAATGGACCGCATCCAGGTTTCTGACCCAGGCATTCTTTACATTAGACATATTGATGCATATCCAGGAATGATCCTCATCCTTTGGATTAGAGCTGTCATATTCACTCCGGCAGGTCAGGTTCTCAATGCCGATATTCTCAATTCGCCCGGGCCAGCTGTATTTGACCACTTTACAATGTGCCATATTGGCATCGAGTTCTGTTGTAATGGGTGCATTAAAAAAGATGGTGTTATTCTCAATCCGGGTGATTTTTCTGTCCCATTTCAGATCTCTTGTCCCAGGCAGCCAGTCCAGCCGCTTGGTACTGAAATTCCCTACAAACCGGTTCATTTTCAGGGTATCGATCCATTCTTTTGTGCTGGGTCTTAATATGAATATTTCATCCCCAGTTTTCAGTCCCTCAGCATTCTCAAGAGTGAGTTGTTCAGTTCCCGGGCTCACGAAAGCATCGATGACGGTATATTCACTGGCAGATTCCCGGGCTCCGGCCGGCCCCTTTACTTCAATCAGTGTCCGTCTTGACTTACCCGTGGCAATCAGGAATGTACCATCCGGACCGGCACCACTTCCCCGAATCACAACCCCACTGGCTGAAAATAGCAGTTGACCGGATATATAGAAAGTACCCCTATTCAGTAAAACCGCTCCCCGAAATCCATCTTCACCCAAAGGCAGAGCAGAGACTTTGTCAATGGCCTCTTGTATCAGGCTGCTTGCATCACCTACTGGTGGGTCAATAGCATAAACTGCCTCCACAAAGGGTATACCTTTTTCACTACCTGCATAACCACAATGTGAAAAATCAAAATCATTTACGATATCAATCTGACCGTATGTTAAACTGAAAGAGGCAGTAAGAATGATCCAAAATAGAATTTTATTCATCTGTATAACTCCACTCCTTAAAAATATATGGCATTTTGTCGAAACGGGAACCGTCTCCCATAACACGCGGGTCTTCTGTTTCAGTCAGGAGCTTCATCAGTTTATTGTTCAGCTCAGCCTGTATTCTTTTGTACTCTGCCTGGCCTGCGACATTTCGCACCTGGTTTGGGTCTTTTTTCAAATCGTATAGTTCAACGCGAGGACGTTTATCAAACGCCATATGGTAATAATCAGAATACGCAGGGTGGTCACGGTTTAGTACCAGGAATGCTTTTGTAGGTCCGGCGTCCATATCGCTATGCGTAATAAAGGTATTATTTTCCAGTGTTTGTACATCCGGTGTGCTTTCATCGCTGAGATTATAGGGATTACCGACAGGCCAGCGATCAGGCTTAAAGTTGATGATATAGAGATAATCCTTCGTGCGATAGGAACGTTGGGGGTAGGGCATTAATTCATCACGGGAGACGGAAACATGCCGCTCACGCCCTGTCACTACCCAGGTTCGTTCCGGGTCAATCTGTCCCTCTTCATTCGACATAAGTAATGGCATCAGACTGCTTCCCGTCATCACCTCAGGAATCTCAATGCCAGCTGCTTCAAGGAAGGTTGGAGCGAGATCCATCAGATTTACAAAATCATCTACCACTCGCCCTTTTGTCGGATTTTTACCCCATCGCACACCCAGGCAAACCCGGGTTCCGAAATCATACAGGTTACATTTTCCATAAGAAAACCCTGGTGCTCCATGATCTCCGCTAACTACTATAAGGGTGTTTTCCAGCTCTCCTATTTCATTCAGCTTTTCCATTAATACAGACAGTGCTCCGTCAAAGGCCATGTTTTCTCCAAAATAATCAGCCAGGTCCTCCCGAACCTCAGCCACATCGGGTAAAAATGGGGGCATTTTTCCTCTTAAATCATCCGGGTCTATTCCCCATAGTTTTTTACCGGAACCTTTAATCCACTTGCGGTGTGGATTGGTAGCACCGAACCAATAGCAGAAAGGTTCTCCCTCTTTACGATCGCTAAGAAAATATTCAAAATTCTCACTCACCTCATCGTATAGCAAGTTCTTTGATTCTTCTGGCGATTTACCCCCCTCCATCATCTTATATACATTCTGGGAGAATTTATTAAACCGGGTACCGGCTTGTTCATATTCATATTTCTTACCTCCAAAAGGAGCATCTCTGGGAGTACCAGGACTCCATACTTTATAGGTGTATCCTGTATGGTATCCGGCATTGCGAAGCAACATTGGAAATGAGGGATTTGTGAAATCCCATATCCCGGCCTGGATGGCTGCGAGTCCGGTTCGATAAAAGTATTGACCGCTCAGCAAAGAACTGCGACAGGGTGTACATTGAGGCGCATTGACATAGGCATTACGGAACAGTATGCCCTCTTTTGCAAGGCGGTTGAAATTTGGTGTCCGGGCAACCTGGTTCCAGGGAGTGGATTTCTCGATTTCGGCATACGCATCGGAGTAGCAACCCCAATCATCTGCAAAAACAAAAAGGATATTTGGTCGCTCATTCAGGGCAGAGGTGGACCCGGCTGAAAAAGCAGATATGCTGATCAATAACTGACACAAATAAATCATTCCTGCCTTTTTCATATGCTACTGTTTTCTAGTTAAAGCTTATCTCGAAATGGCCTTACTTGTGTAAGTGTTTCTGTTATTGTAAAGATTAACTATAACCACACCTTTTGTATTTAAAGATAAGGTATTCATGCCTTTTCTGATTTGAGACTGATATATGAGGGATCCGGTAATTGAATAGATTCTTACCTGATAGGATTCCGTCGAAAAGGATTCAATGGCAATTCCTCCCTCCACGCTAAATACCCTTGGCTTGGCTTCATGAACGTCAAAATCAACTCCAACTCCGGTTTCCGGAATCGTTGTAGTATCCTTTTCCGGAACCAATGTAGTATCTGCTTCCAACAAAACTGCATCATACATGATACCTTTCCCATAGGCATCCCCACCGTAGCAGTAAAGCTTGATTTGATTATATCCTTCCTTGAAGAGAGTTTTATCAAGTGTGACGCTTACCATCGAAAACTTGCCCCCGGTCATGGAATGTCTCCTGATGCCGCTATCTGATCCCGGCTCGTGGTGTATGACCTTCTCTCCACCCACGATTACGTCAAGGTGAGGATTCACATCACTTCCTGCTATGGCAATTTTGAGGGTCGGGTTATAAAAAGATGAGGTATCCGGTAAATCCAGATTAATATACCAGTTGCTGTTTTCCCTCTGGCAATAATACCAATCCACCTTGGGATCAGATGTGCCAGGACTATAGGAGACTCTCAGGGGACTACCTTCAGATCGTGCGTAATACCTTGGAAGATTCCCGAGCTTAAATTCTCCGGATTTATGATCTGCTGTGCCTACCTGGAAAATAATCTTTTGTTTATCGTTTGCATCCCATACTACACTATCAAGACTATTCATTCCCTCACTGACTACAACATCCTCCATCTTCAATTCATCTATCAGTTTCCCTTTCTGGGTATAGGCGTAAAGATCATAGGTGCCGGGCCTGATGTTATTTATACTGAATCCCCCATCGGCATCCGCCTCATCCCAGAATAAATAATCGTATGGCTGATACTGCCAGTGTTCATTTTCTGCTTTCCAGGAGGGACCACTTTTGCAGAGCAGTACCATGGCAGAATCAACTTCCCCGTTTCCCTTCATCTGCAATTTCCCCGAAAGGGTACCTCTCTCCAAAGGATAGAGGGGATGATCAAGCCACGGATAAGGCCATTGATCAGTAAGTTCCTCTGCCTTTAACTTTGCATCGGCTATCATATCGCTTCTTGTGCCCGAATTGATGTAGTTAAACGAGGGTCCGTATATCTTGCTCCATGCCGAATATTCATCCCTTGTAGTAATCTGGTCACAACCATAATGACCGGAAAGAAAATAAGTGAGTGAAATCGGAGTAGTGTTGGTACCATGCACCGTGAGGTCCTGATTTGTCGTTCCTCCATTCATATACTCCCTGCTGGCTTCTATTGACCAGATCCCAAGGCTGTCCCCCATTAATCCATGCATCTGGTCATAGATCCTGTACACAGACCAATCGTATTTGCAATAAACTGAACCATCCTGAAGCCTGTAAGTGGCATCTCCGATCTGTTCTGTATAATTAGCCAGTGTATCCGGATGGATCATGGGCTCATCCCGCTCAACGGTCCAGGCCCTGTCAAAAACATTCTTATCGACCCTGACACCAAATCTCAGCTCCCCGATGGATTTGTTCAGCTTTCCGGCGTCAGATACTACCATATAGGTATAAAAACCACTTTCTCCCCTTCTGAATACATAATGCATTTCTACCCTGAAATCAGAAGTGTTCACATAGTAGATATCTGCAATGCTATCATTGTTTGTCTTAACCTGGGGTGTAGCAGATGTGGGTGTGTAAAATCCACTGTCACCATTGTATGAAAAGTAGCCCCATCCCCCGCCATTATAAATATTGGATTGCCCGGGAAGCGTCAGGGACGACATCCTCCCACCCGCTATTGTGGCCTTAATTACACCATTATCCACGGTAGCATTCAAGCCGGAAACAGTAACTATGTTCTGTGCTACTGTGATGGATGACAGAATCAGTGCAAAGATCAGTATGTATAGTCTATTCATTTCGTTTCCAAATTTTTTGCAGTTTCTATTGAAGGAAACCATTCAGTATCAAACTTATTGCGCAGATACTCAAGTTTTTCAGCATACCCCGGATCTGTAGTGAAATGTCTTGTCTCGTATGGATCTTTAACTAAATCCAGTATTTGTTCTTCAATACCCACAGCATCGTATCGAATGTATTTGAAGCCTTCCTGATCAACCACCATGCGGCCAATCTCACTTTCAACTCCCAGGGTTTCCCTCCAGTCCACGTCTCTGCCTTCAAAAAGAGGGCGCAAACTTCTTCCCCTTGGATCCGATTGCCCATCAATACCGGCATAATCACATAGGGTTGGAAGAAGATCCAGTCCGTTTGATACAAGGTGTTTTTCATCCACGGCTCCGGCAGGAATATGGCCTTTCCACATAGCCATAAAGGGAATGTTTGCAGATTCCTCATAGAGTGTGGTCTTATGCTCCATCCGATGGCTGGCATCATTATCCCCATGATCACTCGAGAATATTATCAGGGTATTCTCTTCCTGTGCACTTTCCCTAACCGCATCAAGTACAGCCTGAACATGCACATCCACGAATTCTGTCAAACGGCAGTAGGCCCATCGGTGATGCCGCCATTGTTCATCACTGTACCCTTCCCGGGCTCCCTTTCGGAACTGCCTCCGGTCAATCAAACTTGTGATGGCCTCCGGCTCGTCAATTTGCGGCTCCAGATTGGGAGGAAGAGGGGGACAATAGTCCGTATAGAATTCCTCTTCTGAAACACCCTGGGGCATTTCCATTGCCTTATCCAGGATTTCCAGTTCCACCTTGCCTCTTTTAAGGGTATTCGCTGACCTTTCAGAATTGGCAAAATCCCTGATGGCCATGTAGCAGATATCATGAGGATTGATTAAAGAGACCACCAGGAAGTAGGGCTTATCCTTTTCACTTTTTATGTAATCCGCTGCCTTCTCCGCCAGTATCTCCCTCTCATTGTCGCTGATATCTAGAAAACCAAGACTTTTAGGTTGGAGGGAGGGGGGGAGGTGTTCCTTTCCTCCGTATGCCAGTTCGTAACCTGCCTCTGACATGTATGCAGCAATCGTTGAATTCCTTACATCCTCTGAAACCTCCGGAATTTTCATGGATCCGGCATTCTCCCTGGCCTGTTCTCCATTTGCATCCGAAAAATATCCGGGAAATCGTCCTGTCATCAGGCTCACCCTTGCGGGGGAACACACAGGATTAGTCGTATAGGCCCGGGTAAACCGTATGCCATTCTCCGCAATATAATCCATGGCAGGTGTCTCCAACCAATCATTTCCAGCAGAACTCATCATGGAAGCGGATTGCTGGTCGGTGTAGATGTATATTATATTTGGCTGTGTGGTTGTTCCGGCAGGATTACAGGAACTAAAAAAGCCAAGGAGCAGAGTAAAGCCAACAAGGTTCTTCATAGAATCTGGTTTGGGAGAATTTATAATCTTATGAAATCTGTACATCTCGAAATTAATCAATAATTCTGCACGCTCCCTCAAGATGACCAATAAGTACAAAAGAATGCCCATAAAAGACATTGGATTTTTAACCAGTATCAACTAATTTTGAAAACAACCTGAAAACCCATACATATGAGTAGAATTAATCATAAGATTTATTACGGATTATTCCTTTTATGCGTTCTGTTAGTGCTTGCGGGCTGTACAAACAGTGAGACCAGGCCTGAAAGACCCAACATTATTTTTCTGCTGGCAGACGATATGCGCTGGGATGCATTGGGTATGGAAGGGAATCCCTTGCTAAAAACCCCGAATATTGATGCACTTGCATCGGGTGGTACATATTTCACAAATTCCTTTGTTACAACTCCTATCTGTTTTGCATCAAGAGCAAGCATTTTCAGCGGACAATATGTACGTACACATGGATGCATCAATTTTGCTAAATTCTTCTCAGACAGCAGCTTTGCAGAAACCTATCCGGGAGTCCTTAGGCAGGGGGGATATCATACCGGGTTTATCGGTAAATACGGAGTAGGAAATAAGAAAGAAAGTATGCCTACAGATAAATTTGACTTCTGGAGGGGCTTCGCGGGACAGGGGCATTACTGGATGGATTCAGTGCACCTTACCCAACAAATGGGCTACCAGGCCCTGGAATTTCTGGATTCCCTTCCCGGTGATAAACCCTTTTGTTTATCTGTCAGTTTTAAGGCGCCACATGTGCAAGACAAAGATCCTGAGCAATTCCTCTATGATACGACCAAGTACAAGGAGCTGTTTGCCAGCCAGGAAGTTCCTGTCCCGGAACTGGCGGACCCTAAATACTGGGAAATGTTCCCGAACTTTTTTCGGACTGAAGAAAATATAGCCCGCGTACGATGGAATATCCGATTTGGCACTCCGGAGCTCTACCAGAAAATGACTAAGGGTTATTTCAAACTCATTACCGGAGTGGATGACCAGGTCGGAAGGATTATGGCCGAACTGGAAGAAAAAGGACTGGCGGAGAATACCATTGTGATCTTTACAAGCGATCATGGATTTTACCTGGGTGAGCGGGGACTGGCAGGAAAATGGTACTCTCACGATGAATCCATTCGCATTCCTATGATTATTATGGATCCAAGAAAGAAGGATCAAAAAGGACAAAAAGTGGATGAGATCGCACTGAATATTGACCTGGCCCCTACCATCCTGGAACTTGCCGGACTGGAAGTCCCTTCGGGCATGGATGGCGTCAGTTTATTGCCCCTTCTAAACAAGTCCGCATCCGACTGGCGTACAGATTTTTTCTTTGAGCATAGCTACCGAAATAAAAACATTCCTGCATCAGAAGGAATTGTCAACCTGCAGCACAAATATATACGCTATGTTTGGGAAGATCCGGCTTACGAGTATCTGTACGATCTTCAGAAAGACCCCCTGGAAGTATATAATTATCTGGACAATCCCGAGCTTGTAGGGAAACAGGCAGAGCTTAAATCAAGGTATTCCGAATTCCTTAATGAATTAGAATAGGTCAAAAAAATGAAACAAGCGCCAGATCCCAGAAATGGAGTAAAGACTGTTAAATCAGTCCGACCATGGGGAGATATACACCTGCTGGTCAGGAACCAGAAATGTTCGGTAGATTTAACCCATATCAAACCTGGAGAACGTTCCAGTTTGCATTCACACGAAATCAGGTTTGAACTTTTCCATTTTATTGACGATGGGGCCTACCTTGAAATAGATGGTAAGATCTTTCGTCCTAAGGCGCATGATGAGTTTATGCTGGAACCTGGAATGAAACACAGATTCTGGGCGATTGAAAATGATTTCAGAATGCTTGTGGTATGCTTCAATGAGTGGACTGCGGAAGACCAGGTAAGGCACGAGGATGATTATGGAAGGAAAGGGACAGGGCTGAAAATCTAAAGAAGTTGAACAACATCAATTCAGAAGTGTCATTAGTTTGGTAATAGAAATACAGTATAAATGAAGAAACCAGAATCATCCAAATTCAGTGGAAAAGCCTTACTCAAAGGCAAAAAGTGTGTGGTTACCGGGGGAGCACTGGGCATTGGCAGACAAATATGCTACACTTTTGCTGAGAATGAAGCAGAAGTGCTTATCCTTGACTTCAATGTAGCCGCTGCAGAGGAGACCAAATCCCTTATTCAGGAAGCTTTCAAGGACAGTAAGGTCCATGTAGTGCAGGGAGATGTAAGCGATAGGATAAAACTCAAAGAATCCTTTGCTGAAATCGCATCCATTTTTAATGGCTCAATAGATGTATTTGTGAATAATGTGGGAATTATTCAGCCCTGCCGGATCGAGGATATAGTTTCTGAAAAAGAATCAAATACCTTTGATAAAATAATAGATGTAAATTTTAAAGGAACCTATTATTGTGCTGCCTATGCCTATCCATTGCTGGTAAAAGGCATTGATCCTGTACTCATTATGATTGGATCCTGTGCATCCGTCGGATCTGAAGGACAGGGCGGATATGCAGGTACAAAAGCTGCCCAGAGAGGATTGCTTGGAACTCTGGCAAAAGAGTGGAAGGCCACCGAGGACTACCAGGCTGTAAGAGTGGGACTGATTGAACCCGATTACCTGGAAAAAACGGCAATCACAGCAGAGAAACAATACTGGATCGACCTGGCAAATGCCAGAAGAACCACAGTAGATAAAATATCTGATGAGGCAGTGGCAAGAACCAAGGTACCCCTGAAAAGGGAAGCCAGACTAAATGAAATCAGCGAAGTGGTGATGCTGTATACATTATCAACGTATTTGAATGGTGAAGCAATCTCTGTATCCGGGGGAAAGACTATGAGACTATAATCCTAAAATACCTCCACTTGCTGAAACATTTTGATAAAACTCAAGTATAGCAGATGAAAATTCTGGGATTAAGTGGTAGTCCAAAAAAGGGAGGAAATACCGACAGGATGGTGAAAGCTGTTCTTGCTGAATCTGGGGCCGAGACAAACTTTTTAAACCTGTCAAGAATTCGTTTTGACCCTTGCCGGGGCTGTTGTCATTTATGCGCCTCAACAAACAAATGCGGTGTCAAGGACGGTCTCATCCCCTGCCTTGAAATGGTAAGAGAAGCTGATGCACTTGTTCTGGGAACGCCCTTCCAGGTGGGCATGCCTACCGGATTTATGTATAATTTTCTAACCCGTTTAATGTGTTTTCATCATGTTGAAATAGTGCTATTCAACAAACCGGTCATACTGATTTCTGTAGGAATTAAAACCTTAGAGTTGCAACGCAATGAGGGAATATTAGGTTTTGAAAAAATGGTTGAACACAGTCAGCAATTCAAGTCACTTGGTCATATCTACTTTAATTCCCAGTCACCCCCATGCCTTAGATGTGGTGAGGGAAAACATTGCTATAACGGCGGTCTGTGGAAATATGTGCTTAATAAGGATGAAAAGCGATTAAGAGAGTTTAATGTTTCACCGGAGATGATTCAAAACTGGGAGGATTGCCTACCAATTGTTGAAGAGGTCCGCAAATATGGAGAAGTCCTCAAAGGCCTGAAGAATAACAATTAAAGAGAGAGTTGAGCTTATCTCTATTTTGCATTCTGAAGGGCAAGGAAGAGTCCCTTATAATATTGCATCAGGCGTATGGGATCTTCTTCGTTACCGGATATTTCAGCATTGCATGCACCCTGAAAATTCATTTCCGAAAGAAGACTGAATAATTTCCTGTAAGGATAATCAGTCCATAGCTCATGCATATGAAGGCTCTTAATCCGGTCTTTTAAAAGACCAAAGTTGTAATCAAATCCTTCCCCTGTCAGGTCGTTGTCACTGCAGTTCCAGTTAACATAGACATGGGGGCTACCGGAATAATCAATGATCTTCTTAATTACAGGTGCATAGCTGGTGCCTTTACCATGAACACATACCCGGATTTCCACTCCTTCATTGTACGCAAATTCACCCACTTCCGCCAATGCTTTACCAATCTGCTCCATGGTTTGCTCTTCAGGAACCTCCTTGGGTAAATCATTGGGGAAAACCCTGAAACCAACAGCTCCTATATCCCGGGCCAAAAGGGTATATTCCTTGGTACCCTCAATGTTCTTTTTCAGCTCTGCCTGGTCAACATAGTGATATTTGAAAGCAGAAGCCATGCTGATGATTTCTAAGGAAGTGTCCTCCAGGCGTTTTTTTACCTCTGCACGCTCAGCCGCGTTCAGTGTTACCT